>CAYPLQ010000025.1:5751-14544 GCA_964411605.1 uncultured archaeon
CTTTGAAACCTAGTTTCGTCCCAAAATAAGCTATTTTGTTGGGTAAAGAGTTTTTTACGAAATGAACAGACAGAGATAAAACACTTCCTATTAAGAGAGCAGTTATTCCTTGAACACTCGTTATTATGTCTTTATTTAATAACTCCCCAGTTAATACAAATGAACTGGAAACATCAGCAAATCTTGTTATTATTATAGTAGATGCTTCCCCCGGAACACCAATTATTTCGGTAACAGGACCAACTATCTCACCTATTGGTTTAAAAAAATTATTGGATAAAGCAATTGCTACTAAAAAATAAATTAATACTAGTCGGGGAATTATTTTTTTGAAGGTCGGAATAGAATTATAGAATCCATTTTTTATTTTTTCGTTTATTTCTTTGTCTTTTTTTCTTTTTTTGTCTTTCATAAACCCTAAATCTTGTTTATTTGGGTTTAAAAAAATCATACCAATTATTATCCCTACTAATGTACTAGAAAATGAAATAAATATTCTAGCACTTATATAGATCAATCCCGTTTTCAGGCCCAAAATTGGAATTACAAAAGGAGCATAATATGTAGGTATATACCTAAGGTACAAGAAAAAGGTATTAGTAAAAGTAGTTACAAGAGTTTCTTTATCATCTACTAGTTTATTTTCTCTAAAATTAGATAACATACTATAAGAAGCTGCTGGACTAACCAACATAGTTGTAATTGCTGCTCCTGATTCTTTAGGGAGGTTAGCATACTTTACGATAGGATAAGATACGAGAGAAATTTTTTCTATTAATCCAAATTCTACTAAAGTGTTTCCTAAAATTATTCCTATTATTATAATTGGTAAGATATTAGTGAACAAAAAATAGAGTCTATTTATCACTTCTGGATTTATTATCATAGAATAATTCATTTTTTCATTAATCAAATGATTTTTCTTATAGACCTTTTATTTTTAAGAATAAACATATACTAATTAGGTGGTTTCATTGAAAGAAGCAGAAAGAATCGGGGTATCTTTATCTCCAAAACTGTTAGAAAAATTTGATGACAAAATTGAAGACAAAATGTATACTAATAGATCTGAAGCTATAAGAGACTTAATAAGGGATTTTTTAGCAAAAGAAGAAATAAAAACTAAGGGAGAGGTTGTTGGGACATTGACTATAATCTATAACCATGAAATTAGAGGTATATCAGAAAAACTAATTGATTTACAACATAATTCTGAAAGCGAAATCCTTTCAAGTATGCATATACATCTAGATGAAAAAAACTGCATGGAAGTATTATCATTAAAAGGTAACGCTGAAAATATTAAAAAAACCTCTGAAAAACTTCTAAGTTCTAAAGGAGTGAAACATGGTAAGTTATTTTTATCTTCAGTTAATAAACTCTAGAAATTATTTCTTTTAGATAACAAAAAACAATTGTTTTTTTACTAAACAAGGGAGTTCTGGAAAAAATTATTATGTTGTATAATGTAGTTATTTTCAGGATTTACTTTGCATGAAACTAAAAAAATAGATGTTGAAGAAGATTTAATTAAAGAAAACGAAAAGGAAGCTAATAAAATAAATGAGTTATTGAATAAAAGAGGTATCAAGTCTTTTGACTTAGTAGGTGCAATTGGTTCAGGAAAAACTTCTATAATTGAAGAGTTTTCTGATGAATTAGATGGAGTAGGAGCGATTGTTGGAGACGTTTCAGGTGAAGATGATTATAAAAGATTAATTAAGAAAGACATAGAAGCTGTTAATCTTAATACTGGTAAAGAATGTCATCTTGATGCTCATCTAGTTAAACACGCGTTATCTGAACTAAATCTTGAAAAAATTAATTTTTTATTCTTTGAAAACGTTGGAAACTTAGTTTGTCCTGCTGATTTCTCTTTAGGAGCTGATGAAAGATGGATCATTGTTAGTGTTACTGAAGGCGATGATGTGATAAACAAGCACCCAATTATTTTTAGAGATGCCGATGTTGCGGTTATTAATAAAATTGATTTGGCTGAGGCTATTGGGGCTGATATTGATAAAATGATAAAAGATGCCAAAGATATAAACCCAGATATGAAAATCGTTAAGACCAGTTTTAAAACGGGTGAAGGACTAGCTGAATTAAAAAAAATAATTTATTGATTTTTTAACAATACAGCATTTACAATTCCTTCCTGTCCTGGCCTATTTTTTACTTTAGCTTTTCCTTTTTCGGTTTCAATTATAGCTCCTTTTGTTATTATATTTCTTCTTACAAAATGTGGATTAGCTTGGTTTTCGACAACATTGGTTATTTTAGTTACCTCGGTTTTACCTGTTTCTGGATCCGAAACCGTTACCTTGTTTGTCTGAAGTGTCCTTATCTTTTTGTTTCCTCCTTGTGTTCTGATTTTCTTTGTCTTTCGTTCACCAATTTCTGTATTTATCTCTTCACTACCTAATTCATGTTTCCTCTTTTTTCTATGGCGAGTAAGTCTTCCACCAGTTGATTTTCTTTTTGATCTACTATGGTCGTTTGTCATATTTTTTCACCTTATTTTATTTTTTCTTAATATTTCTAGATTGTATCCCGTGGAACTTTATTGCTCCTTCGGCATGTTTTTGGTTTAAGGATTTGGTATCAAATGAAACTTTTTCTTTTTCGTATATAGCATCTTTTGATTTTCTTGAAATCACTTTAATTGAACCCTTATATAGTTGGAGTTTTACTTGACCATTAACTCGTTCCTGGGAAGATTCTATAAATTCATTGAGATTATTGAATAATGGATCAACAACTAATCCCTTATATACTAAGTCTGACCACTCTGTTTCTATAGTTGATTTAAATTTAATTTGGTTTCTAGTTAATACTAGGTTCTCTAAGTCTTTATGTGCCTCTATTAGTATAGAAGCAGCTGGGTGTTCATAGTTTTCTCTTGCTTTTAGTCCTAGTATTCTGTCTTCTATCATATCCACTCTTCCAACACCGTGTTTTCCACCTAATTTGTTTAATTTATGTATTAAGTCGATTAAATCTTTTTTTTCTCCATTTAATGTTGTTGGTTCTCCTTCTTCAAAACCAATTTCAATTTTCTCAGGTTCTTTAGGGGCTTTTTTTGGATTTCTTGTCCATTCAAAAACTTCCTCAGGGGGTTCAAAATCTGGTTTTTCGAGTTTTCCACCTTCAATGCTTCTACTCCAAAGGTTTTCATCTACACTCCACTTTTCTTTTCCTTCTGTTGATATTTCTATGTCTTTTTCTTTTGCATAACTTATTTCCTCGTTTCTTGTTAAGTTTAAATCCCTAACAGGCGCTATTACTTCCATTTCTTCACTTAAATAATTAAAAGTTGCTTCAAACCTGAATTGATCGTTTCCTTTACCGGTGCAGCCATGAGCCAAAGCATCTGCATTTTCTTTTTCAGCGACCTCATATATTTTTTTAGCTATCAAGGGCCTTGCTATTGCATGACCTAATAGATATCCTTCATAGTTTCCATTGGCTTTAATCAAGGGTTTTATGTATTCTTCTACAAATTCTTTTTTTGCATCAACGTCATAGTGTTTAACTCCTAATTTCTCTGCCGTTTTTTTAGCTTCCTTTAATCCTTCTTTAGGTTGTCCAACGTCAACGGTAACAGCAATGACATCATCGTATCCATATTTTTCTTCCAGGACAGGGACACAGATAGTTGTGTCTAATCCACCTGAAAAAGCTAAGACTACTTTACTCATGTTTTTTCCTCTCTATTTGGTCTTGATATTCGTTAATTGATTTAGTGGTGATTGAACCTTCTTTTATAGCTTCTATTGCATTTGTTGCAGCTTTTGCTGCCTGTATATTAGTTATATACGGTATTTTTAAATCAACAGCTGCTCTCCTTATTTTATATCCATCTCTCTTCGGTTGCTTACCAGATGTGGGAGTATTTATAATTAAATCAACTTCACCATCTCTTATTTTATCTACAATATGTGGAGAGCCTTTACTTACTTTATTTATTTTTTCAATCTCAATTCCATTTTTATTTAAGTAATTACAAGTTCCTTCAGTTGCTAATAATTCTAATCCATGTTCTCTTAGTTTTTTTGCTATAGGAACTATTTTTTCTTTGTCTTTATCTCGTATACTTAAAATAACTGTTCCTTCAGTTGGTATTTCATTGTTTGCAGCTATTTCTGCTTTGTAATAGGCCTTTCCAAAATCATAATCTATTCCCATAACTTCGCCAGTTGATTTCATTTCAGGACCTAATATCGGATCTACTCCTGGTAATTTATCAAAAGGTAAGACAACTTCTTTTACAGCAACGTGATCTAGTTTTGGAGTTTCTGTTACCCCTATCTCCTCTAGTGACTTGCCTACCATTGTTTTAGAAGCTATTTTAGCTAAAGGAATTCCTGTTGCTTTACTCACATAAGGTATAGTCCTACTAGATCTTGGATTTGCTTCCAGAATATATATTTCTCCGTCCTTTATTGCCATTTGGATATTCACTAAACCTACAGCGTTGAGAGCTAAAGAAATTTTCTTAACATGTTCTTTTATTTCTTGGATTTTTTGTTCTGAAATTGATTGCGGAGGGATAACACATGCTGAATCTCCAGAGTGAACACCAGCTTGTTCTATGTGTTCCATTATTCCACCGACTAAGACATTTTCTCCATCACTTACTGCATCTACATCAATTTCTATTCCTTCTTCAATAAACTCATCAACTAATATTGGGTGATCGGGACTAACTCTAACAGCTTCTCCTATATATTCTTCTAATTCTTCCTCTTCATGAACGATTTCCATTGCCCTTCCACCTAATACATATGATGGTCTCACTAGAACTGGGTAACCTATTTCTTTAGCAGCTTTTTTGGCT
This sequence comes from uncultured archaeon, assembly GCA_964411605.1. Classification (GTDB taxonomy): domain Archaea; phylum Halobacteriota; class Methanonatronarchaeia; order Methanonatronarchaeales; family Methanonatronarchaeaceae; genus PZKD01. The sequence continues at coordinate 10,592 of CAYPLQ010000025.1, forward strand.
TCTTTTTCTGAAGAAGCGATTTTGCTTTCAGGTTGCGAGATCCCTAAGTCATTTAGTAGAGAACTAAACCTTTCTCTGTCTTCTGCCATATCCATCATTTCTGGAGATGTCCCATATATCTCAGTGTTCAAGTCATCTCTTTTTTCTAATTCTTCTTTTAGAGGAACTGCGAGGTTAACGGATGTTTGGCCGCCAAATTGAACCATTACGCCATCTGGTTCCTCTTCTTCTATTATATTCATGACATCATCTAAAGTAAGAGGATCAAAAAATAATTTGTCAGAAGTGTCATAATCTGTTGAAACTGTTTCTGGGTTATTATTAACTATCAATGATTGAATATTTTCTTCTTTTAAAGCATTTACTGCGTGTACACAACAATAATCGAATTCTATTCCTTGTCCTATTCTAATAGGACCTGCTCCTAAAATCAATACTTTTTCTTCATCTTCGTTGGCTTCTATGTCTTCATTTTGTAATGACTCTGAATCCTCTTCGTAAGCTGAGTAATAATAAGGAGTTTCTGCTTTAAATTCAGCTGCACAAGTGTCAACCATTTTATAGGTTGTTTCTAATTCATTTTTTCTTTTCTTTCTTATTTCATCCCTATTAGCACCTGATAGTTTTGATATTTGTTGATCAGTGAATCCGTCTCTCTTAGCTTTCTTTAGGTTGTACCTCCAATCTTGTTTTATTTCTTTTTCTGTTTCTAAAATATTTTTTATTTTTTGAAGCATGAATAAATCGATGTTAGTTATTTCAGATATCTTTTTTAAGCTAAAATCATTTTTTAAGGCATCATAGATAGCGAATATTCTTTTATCTGTTGGAGTGTTTAAGTATTTCTTTATTTCTTCTTTTGTTTCAAAAGTTTCTCTTTTGGTTGGATTTAAACCAATTTCTCCAATATCAAGAGACCTAATAGCTTTTTGGAAAGCTTCTTCTAATGTTCTTCCTATGGCCATAACTTCTCCTGTAGCCTTCATTTGTGTTGTAAGGGAATTATCCACGTTATGGAATTTATCAAATGGCCATCTAGGTATTTTTACCACAGTATAATCAACTGTTGGTTCAAAAGATGCGGGTGTTCTTTTTGTAACATCATTTGGTATTTCATCTAGGTTTAATCCAATGGAGATTTTTGCTGCAACTCTAGCTATAGGGTATCCTGTTGCTTTTGAGGCTAATGCTGATGATCTAGATACTCTTGGATTTACTTCAACAACTTTATATTCTCCTGTTTCACTATTAAACGCAAATTGTATGTTGCATCCGCCTTCTACACCAAGTTCTTTAATTATTTCTATTGCAGCAGTTCTCATTTTTTGATGATCATAATCAGACAGAGTTTGTGAAGGAGCTGTAACTATTGACTCACCTGTATGTATCCCCATGGGATCAAAATTCTCCATATTCACTACTGTCAGACATGTGTCATTAGAATCTCTCATCACTTCGTATTCAAATTCTTTCCAACCTAACACGCTTTCTTCAATTAAAACTTGATTAATTCTAGATAATGTTAATCCTCGTTCCACAATTTCCTCTAATTCTTCATAACTATCTGCTACTCCTCCTCCTGAGCCACCTAGAGTGTATGCAGGTCTTATAATCACAGGTAATCCAAGTTCTTCAGCTACCTCTTTGGCTTCAGAAACAGAATTCACGGCTTCACTTTTAGCAATATCTTCACCTATTTCATTCATCATGTTCCTGAACTTTTCTCTATCCTCCGATTTATATATAGTTTCTATAGGAGTTCCAAGGACTTCTACATCGTTTTTTTCTAATATTCCTTCTTCTGATAATTCTGCTGTTAAATTTAATGCTGTTTGACCTCCTAAACCAGCAGCTATTCCATCAGGTTCCTCTTTCTTAATTATTTCTTCTAGGGATTCTGTTGTCAGTGGTTCAATGTAAACTGCATCCGCCATATTTGAATCGGTCATTATAGTCGCTGGATTAGAATTTACTAACACCACTTCAACTCCCTCTTCCCTCAAAGCTCTACAAGCTTGTGAACCTGAATAATCAAATTCTGCTGCTTGACCAATTTGTATTGGACCACTCCCTATCAATAAAACCTTATTGACATCAGGTCTCTTAGGCATTCTATTCCTCCAAAATATCTTTTACTTCTCCAAAAAACGCTTCTTCCACATCCCTTGGCCCCGGAGAAGCTTCAGGGTGATATTGAACTGCTAAAATATCTAAGTAATCATTTTTAACTCCTTCGACCGTTTCATCATTTGGATTTGTCTGGTATACTTCAAGTTCAGTTTCCTCCAAAGAAGCTTCATCAACAGCGAAACCATGGTTTTGTGCTGTAATATATACAACATTTCTTTCATGGTCCTTAACTGGTTGATTCGCTCCTCTATGACCAAATTTGAGTTTATAGGTTTCGGCTCCCAAAGCCAAAGCGATAATCTGTATTCCAAAACAAATTCCAAAAATAGGTATTTCACCAACAAAGTGTTTTACTGACCTAATTGCTCTTTGAGCTCTCTCAGGGTTTCCAGGACCATTTGTGATAAATAAACCATCCGGATCACATTCTTCAATGTCTGAAGAATCTGCACTTGAAGGAAATATATTTAAATTAAATCCTTTTTCTTTTAAGTTATTTAAAATATTTTTTTTCATGCCTGTATCAATTACAGCTAAAGTTGGTCCATCTCCCTCTACCCTATAGGGTTTTTTAGTTGTTACTTTTTCAACTAAATCTCTCTCAGATATGTCAGGTAAATTCCTAGCCACCTCTAGAGCCTTTTCTTCACTTGGCTCACCAACCATGATAGAAGCTTTGACAGTTCCCCCTCTTCTTGTTCTAGTTGTCAACATCCTTGTATCTATTTCACTTATTCCTCTCTTATCATATTCCTTTAAAAAAGAATCTATGTCCGTTTTTGAGTTTCTATGATTTGGTGTCAAACATGCTTCTCTAACAACAACACCATCAGTTTGTATATCCTCTGATTGCATGTGTTTGTAACTTATTCCATAATTCCCTATTAGGGGATAAGTAAACATAAGCAACTGACCTCGATAAGAAGGGTCTGTAATAGCTTCTTCGTATCCAGTGTAGGGGGTTGCGAAAACTAGTTCTCCTTTAGAAACCCCCTCCTTTCCAAACCCTTTTCCTTTTATAGTCGTACCATCCTCTAGAGCTAAGATTGCATCCTTCATAAAAATCCCAAATTTTTTATTACATATCTTTTTAACCATAAAAATCTTTATCATACTTCAAAAAAACCAAAAAACTCTAATTAAAAATAAGACGTAACCTCTAAGAAATACGCTTATTTTTTAACAAACAAACTTAATTCTTGTTTGTTTTCTTTTGTTGGGTTAGCATTGTATTTGTATGAGAGTGGTTATGGAGCCATCATTAACTTATTTATGTGTTTATGCTTTCAATATCTATGGTTGATTCATCACCCACCCTAATCAAAAGATTTAGGGAGGTGTCTTCTCAACGAGTTAGATAAATATATTTTCCACCAAAACTAAAAAGGTTAGCAAAATAATTTGAATTAAAAATTTTTTTATTTTTGGAGGATATCATGGAGATTGGTTTGATTGGAGGTACTGGAGATATTGGTGAAGGCCTTGCTGTTAGATGGGCTAAAAACAATAATCACAGCATACATGTTGGTTCCAGAAAAAAAAAGAGAGCAAAAAAAGAAGCAAAGAAATATGAAAAAAAATTATCTGAAAAGGGATTTTCTTGTAATATAAATGGATACAAAAATAAAGAAGCAATTAAGAAGAGTGAAGTCATATTGTTATCTTTACCTTATCCCGTAATTAAAGAAACACTAGGAGATTTAAGTGAATTTTTTACTGACCAAATAGTTATTTCCCCCATAGTTCCACTTCATCGAGAAGAAGGTGTATTTGATTGCAAAAAATCCTGTGCTGCAAAAAAAGTCAAAAAATATTTGCCTAAA
>CAYPLQ010000026.1:0-14393 GCA_964411605.1 uncultured archaeon
TTATCGGAAGAAACTTATAAAAAAATGCTTCAGAATCTTTTTTGGGCAACAGGTTATAATGCTGTTGCAATCCCATTAGCTGCTGGAATTCTCTATTATGAGGGAATAATTTTAAATCCAGCGATTGGAGCATTATTGATGTCTCTTAGCACAATTATAGTGGCTATAAATGCTAGGTTAATGAGTTTCGAATAATTTTTGTGGAAAAGTCATTTTTATTAATTTAAAAACCCTTTTATTTATTGGAGGATACATATGTTAAATAACATGAGTGATATTGATAGAGTTGTGAGATTTGTGGTAGGAGTGATAATCGGTGTATTATCATTTTATTATCTACAAACACAATTAATTGGTTGGTTTGGTTATTTAATAGCATTTATTCTGGTTTTAACATCAATAACTGGTTTTTGTCCTCTTTATAATATCTTAGGTATTTCCACTAATTAATTATTTTTTATTTATGTCTAAGGAAAGTTATTTTGACAAGGTTAAGAGAAAAGAAAAAAAATTAACCAACGCAGTTGTCGATTTAATGGAGAGATCGGGCTTTGAAATAGACAGTGTTTCAATAGAAGAAAACAACAGAGGACCAGACATTGTGGCGAGCTATGATAATGGTGATGTAATTGTTGAAATTAAAGCATTCCATAAAAACAAAGGCAGTCTTCATTCCGCATTTGAACAAATAAGAGAATATGCTGATGAAGAAGAAAAATGGGTTATAACTACTAGTGACGTCGAACCAGTATATATTCCTGAAGACATTAGGTTATTTTTAGGTAAGGATATATTGGCTAAACTAAACCAAGAAAGTCTTGATACTTGGGGAGTGGAATGGGTTCGTGAAGCCGAAGTCAAAAAAGAACCAACAAAATTTGTTTTAAAGAGAGAAATAACCGATATCGGTTCTGAAATCAATGGAGAGTTTTTAACAGCCAATGAAATGAATTCAATAAATGAAGGTGATGCTAATCCTCTCAAAAAAGATGGTTTGGCAAAAAAAATAGTTAATTCAATCAATAAAGGCAATAGAACACTACCATCTATTTCCGAAGAAACGGGGCTTAAAAACCCAATAATAGAGAGCAAACTCAAATTCTTAGTAGAAAGTGATGTGATAGAGGAAAAAAATTAATCAGTAATGAGTGTTCCGTTGTGTTTCTTTTCTAAAACAGCTTTTTTAATTTCATTGGGAGTTTTCCCATTCATCACTATCGTAGGTATTTTTGATCTCTCTATTACTTTTGCTGCTAATGGATCAACAACTGCCTTTGAACCTGCTTTAATCTCTGTTTCCATCACCAATTGCACTAATTCAGTTGGAGTTAATTCATCAAATTTCTTGGCATCTCCATTTGTATTAGGATCTTTATCGTATACGCCATTCACCGAAGTTGCAAAAACAATCAAGTCAGCTTGAACATATTCAGCTAATATAGCTGCTACAGCATCAGTTGATTGACCAGGAATTACTCCACCCATCACTATTATTTTTTCTAGTGCCATAGCGTTTTCTGCTTCGTTATAATTTTTTGGAGGATCAGGGTATGCATCTCCTTCGAGTGCAGAAATTAATAACCTAGCATTTAACCTTGTGACATCTATTCCAATTTTATCACACACTGCTTCATTAGCTCCTAGATCTCTAGCAACTCCTATGTATTCTCTAGCATTTACGCCTCCTCCTGTCACTATAAATAATTGTTCTTCTTTTGAGATTTCCTTGAATATCTCTGCATATTTCTCGAAGTTTTCTTTTTCCAGTGAAGGTGCTAAAACAGATCCACCTAAGTTTATTACTGTTGTCATCAACCACGTAATAGTTATTTCAAGTTTTTAATATTTTTTATTACTAAAAAACCAGAATTATATAATGGGACTTAAGTAAACTATTTTGTTGATTAAACTATTATAATGTTTTAATTAAAAAATAAATATAAATAATAAAATAATTATCCCAAATTTAGATTTTAGGTCATTATTATATTTTTTTTTCAAAAAATTATGGATTTTCTAGAAATTTCTGAATTTTTTTAATCGCATTTTGTTTTTTTGCAGGATATGCTGCAATCTTAAATCTTAATACTACAGCATCTCCATGTTTTATTGGTTCTAATTGGTTTTTGTATGCTTTTTGTTTGTCAAATCTTATGTAGAAACTACATTCTTCATTTATTCTCTGAGGTATTTCTTTTTTAATTTCTTTGTATTTCTTTGTTGTAAGTTCTTTTTTAAAGAAATTAATTAATTTTCTTATTTTTTGGCTTTTATCTATCTTTGCTTTTAGTAACCAATATTTGTTTCCAAAGTTGCCTTCAATCTCTTGTTGTTCTATTTCTACTTCATCTGGTAATAAGAAGGAGAGTGCTTTCTTTACTCTGTCTTTTTTTTCTGTACTATAACAAAACGCCCTGTACCTTATATAATGAATTGGGGCTTGAGCGTTTTTCACTTGCCTTTGCCCTCGTTAGCTCCTATACTAGGTCTATTTTTTTCTGCGCCTTTTCCTTTATTGCTTAAACCTCTTCCTTCTTGTCCTGCAGGAGTTAATCCTCTCAATGCTCTGTTTTTGTATTTTTCTTTGCATATCCAATTTATGTCTTCATCGTTTTTAATAGCAGGGTGATTCGGATCTATTAAAATAACTTCGTACCACTTGAATCTTCCATCTTCGCCTACCCAATATGAGTCGAGAACTCTTAGATTAGAGAATTTTTTTGTTGTCCTTTCTTCAGCTATTCTTCTTTTATTTTTCTTTGGACTTATTTTGCTTACACCCATTTTACTTGGTGCTCGGCCTTTTTTAAATCTTTTCTTTCTCCTATTACCTCTTCTTACTTTTGTTCTAGCTAAAACAAATCCTTGTTTGGCTTTATAACCTAAAGACCTTGCTTTATCTAATCTTGTTGGATTTTCTATTCTTTTGACTGTCGGTTCATCTCTCCATTTTTTTAGTCTCTTCCACATAAGTTCTTCTGTGTATCCTTCTTTTGGTTTTTTCCAAGCATCTTGGATGAATGAGTACATTGATTCCATTTTTGACACCTAAAAAATTTTTATTTGGTTAATGTTTCTTTTTTCAAATATATCTAGTTTGACTTAAATCATTTGAATTTTTAATTTGAGGAAACGATTTTTATTATGTCCCTATTTTCTAATTCATAGTCTTCTGCTACCCTCATATTTGTTTTTGCATTTATTGCATAAAGGAAATTTTCTCCTATATCAGAATGGACTTTGTATGCTAAATCTTTTGGAGTTGATCCTTTTTCTAATAACTAAGCATCTGGTAAAACCTCTCCATCATGGTTTGTGTAGTTATTTTCGTTTTCAACTGGATAAACAACTATTTTGTTTAATAAATCTTTTATTGTTTTCTCTAGGCATTCTTGGACACCAGTTGAACCATATTTCCCTAATATTTCCTTTTTTATTTTCTTTAAACCTTTTTTTTGTTCTGAGGAAAGTTTTTGTGGCTTAATTATTTCAAAATCATCTTCGCCAGGCCTATACTCTATTATTTTTTTTCTATTGAATTTTTTTAGTAAGAGTTCAGCCTCAGCTGAAGTTGGTATACTTGGGAAATCTAATTTTTTTAGTTCTTTTATTTTTTCATCTGAAGCTATGTCTGCTTTATTTAATGAAAGCAATGTTGGTTTATTTAATTTAACTATTTTTTTAGAAAAGGTTTTTAATTCCTTTTTTGACCATTTTTGGGGTTTTCTATTTATTTCAGAAACGATTTTATTGATTTCTTTTTTGGAAACTCCTATTCCTGATAATGTGTCACTTAAGGCGTTATTAATTGTTGTTCTATCAGCTTCCAAGTCATTTTTTATTGATCTCCATTTTTCATTGATTATTCCATAAATCCACATCTTGATTTCATTTTCTAAAAATTCTACATCTTTTTTTGGATCATAGTTAGTTTCTCCAATAGGTTCTCCTTTCTCATTTGTCCTTCCGGATGAATCAATGACATGGATTAATGCATTGGCTTGTCTTAGTTGATCTAGAAATTCGTTTCCTAATCCCTTTCCTTTATACGCATCTGGTACTAATCCAGCAACATCTATTAATTCTATTGGAATATATCTTACTCCTTCTTTGCATTCCGAGTTATTTGGGTCACAGGTCTTGCCGATTTCCTGGTGAGGGCACTTGTCTCTTATATAAGCAATTCCTTTGTTTGAATCAATTGTTGTAAATGGATAATTAGCTATATCTACTTCGGTCTGAGTTGCTGCTGAAAAAAATGTGGATTTGCCTGCGTTAGGTTTACCCACTAAACCAATTATTATTCTCAACTCCAGTAAAAAATTAATAATCCAGTCCTTTCTTTTCTATGCTACCTTTTTTTCTTTTTTCACCAAATGACCTAACTCCATTCTTCTTGATCTGTTCTTTTAGTTTTTTTATTATTTTTTCATTTATTTCTCTTTTTTCTTCAAAGTATTCAATTATCTCTAATGCTTCCTTATCTGTTTCACAACCTAAAAGATGATCTACAATTGATGGAAACCTTGTTGTATAAGTTTCTTCATTTTCTTTTTCTTTTGTTTCCTTTTTTTTCTGTTTTGTTCCCTTGATTTCGTCAATTGAAATAGAAGGAGATTCTTTGAGTTCTTTATAAAGATTAGGGCATTTTTCTTTAAATTCTTTTATTTTCAAGGTTTTACCTCCTCTTCTTCTTCTTCAATATCTTCTTTTGGAAATATTTCAACTTCTTTTGCTTTTATTTTTTCGTTTACATGAGCATCTTTATGTATTTTAACTTTTTCAGCAATTATGTTTCCTAAAACATTTGTATTTTTTTCTAAGTAAACTTCTTTACTTGATCTTATATCTCCATGGACTATAGTATCTTCTTTGATTTTTACATTATCTTTTGATTTTATACCACCAAATAATGTTGTTTCTTTTTCTATAACCACTTTTTCTCCTCTTAAATTCCCTATAAATCTACAATTTTCTCCTAAGATGATGTCTCCAGGTGACTTAATTTCTGAATCAAATTCAACTTTTTTGGGGATTACTAGTTTTTTTTCTGAAACTTCATCTTCTTCAAATAAGTCATCCAGCATCTCTTCAATTTCTTCAGTTTCTTTTCTTCTAATTAATTCTGAAAGTAACAAAAAGAAATAGATATAGAGTGGTATCGGGTTTTTAATAGTTATATAGCCATTTGCTTCGAATGTTTCTTTAATTTCAACATCGTTCCCTATTTCTAGGTCACCATGCACCAACAGTTCTCCATTAATTTTTGATCTTTCTCCTACAAATGCATCATTTTTTGTTTCTAGATCTCCATCAACTAGTCCCCATAACCCAATAGATACGTCTCCATCAGCCTCTACATCTCCTAGAATCTTTACTCTTTCTCCGGCTCTTATTTCTCCTTTTGTTTTTATTCCGTAATCTATTTTTGAGTGGCTACCTATGATTACGTCATTTTCAGTTAAAATTAATCTTTCTTCAACTTTTGTGTTTTTTGGGATATAGAGATCTTCTTTTTCCATTCTTATGCTCCAAATTTATCTGTTTTATCTATTAAATCTAAACAGATGGGGAATAGGTCTTTACCTCTAATTCTAGTTAATCCTCCTTTATATGTATTTTCATTGAAATTCTCGATTTCGTCCTTTCTTGTTTGTTCTCCCATTATTGAAACAGGAACAGGGTCAGCTGAGTGATCTTTTAAGTTAATTGGAGTTGAATGATCACCTGTTAAAACTATTAGGTTTTCTTTACCAATGTTTTTTAATATTTTTTCTATTGCGGGATCTATTTTTTGTTCTAAAAAAGTAATTTTTTTTGTTACATCTCCGTCATGGCTTACTTCATCAGTGCCTTTTATGTGTAATAAAACAAAATCATGTCTTTTAATTGCCTCTAAGGTTTTTTTGGCTTTATTTTTTAAATTTGAATCAAATCCTCCTGTTGTGTTCTTAGGTTGGTAGACTTCCATATTAGTGATTTTTCCAATTCCTTTAATTAAACCAGTTGCTGTAATTATTGCTCCATTAATTCCATGTTTTTCTTTAAAATCCTTGATTTCTGGGGTTTTTCCAGCTCCTCTCAACAAAATCGTATTAGCTGGTAATTTGTTGTTTTTAATTCTTTTTTTGTTTACAGGATGATTCTGAAGTTTTTCTTCCACTTTTTCCATGTATTTTCTTAGAATCTTAGCGGTTTTTTCAGCCTCTTTTGATAAAGCTTTTATTTCTTTTGGTTCTCGATTTGGTTTTTTTGGGTCTGTAGAGGTTACTTTATCTGATAAACCATTTCCCCTTAAAACTAATGCTGCTCTATGTGATGTGGAGTCTTTAAAAAAAATCTCTGTGTCTTCAATTTTATTTATTTCTTGTATGGATTCAGCAATTTGTTTTGTTTCATTTATTCGATTTGCTCTTCTATCAATTATTTTATTTTCTTTTTTGGTCGCATAATTTACTCTAAATGCTATATCTCCTTTTTTTACTTCAATACCTGCACCTGCTGCCTCAAATGGACCTCTTCCTGTATATGTTTCTTCAGCATCATATCCTAAAAGAGAAAGATGAGATGTATCAGATCCTGGTCTTTTACCAGGTCCTAAGGGATCCATGATTCCATTAATTCCGTTTTTAGCTATTTTATCTAAATTAGGTGTATCTGAATATTCTAATGGTGTTTTATTATTTATTTCTTTTATTGGTCGATCCCCTATGCCATCGAGGATTATCATCAAAATTTTTTCTAAATTAATGTCAGTGTTCCTCCAATTATTGCTCCTACTAATGTTGCTAAAAAATTAACATGTTCATTTGTTAAATAATTCTTTTTTTCTAGAGAAGCTCCTAAGAAGCTGTCTGTATGACATCCTATGATTCCTGCGAGTGTAGAAATAATTATTATGTCTTGGATCTTGAATACAAAGAAACTAATAATCCCAATTACTAAAGCACCTAAAAAACTAGCAAATTCTCCTATCAGAGATATACCACCATCTGTACCTGGTTTTACTTTTTTTAGGTTTGTTATTAATCTTGTATTCATATCTAAAGACCCTAATTCACTTGCTAATGTATCTGATGTGGCTGTTGCTATTGAACCTATGTAAGCTGTTGTAAAGAAGGGGAAAAAGTTATTTAAGCTATTAATCATGGGTTGAATTGAGTGGGATAACCAGTAAATTAACACTATTCCCACAGGAATTACTCCGTTCGCCAGAACATTCTGCATCTTCCTTTCTCCGTGTCTACCTTCTAGGACACCTAGTTTCTTTTTTTGTCTATAACCAATTTTGGTTGAGATAAAGCTAATTGTTACAAATGAAACCAATATAGTTAACCAAGTTAATCCTCCTAAAACAGCTACAATTGAACCTAATAAAAAAGAACTAGCAACTCCTCTTTTACTTAATATCTTTTTTTTAAAGGCGAAGGCAGACAGTATCGCACAAATACCTACGCCAGTTATCACATTCATTTTGTTATTATTTAATTAAAAGAAACTACACTAATATTTTTAGTTTTCTTGTACTTCTATCTCCGTTTCTTCTGCAATATCCTCAAAACCATCTGGTACTTCTTCGACATCCTTTGGTTCGTTTATTAATTCACTTTTTCTTATTTCAACTCTTCTTAGAGGATATATTGATTTCAAGTTATTATAGATCTTAGATGCTAACTCCCCCATAACTAAATTCTCTGTGAATTCTTTAAATTTAGTTTCTTTTGCTTCTTCTTTTATTACTTCTGCAGCTTTATTTCTTAAGCTACTTTTTTGGGATGATTTTCCTCTCTTCACTGTAAAGATAACTGGCTTGACTCTTACTTTGTATCCATCCTTGGTTAATACATCAACTGTTATATCTAATTTATTTGTTCTTCTTCTAACTAAGCTATCAATGTAATCGCTTGTTAATTCGTGACCTACGAATTCTGATTTTGCTTGTCTTCCAGAAATTTCTGTGATTTTAAAGTATACTTTTGTGTTGTTTTTCGAGAAATCACCTGTTAGGTCTCCAACTGTTGTTTCAATTATTCTGCCTATTGCTTTCTCTGGTTCATCTGATGGAGTTTCTCCAATCATTTCTTCTGAGAAATTCTCAGGTGCTATTACTTCATACCAATCTTTTGCTTGCCAACCATATGGTTTTCCAGATTTTCTTGACATAATTTAATCCTCCTTTTTGGGCCACTCAAGTGTTTTTGGAACTGATGGTAATGGAGTGGCTTTTTTTCTTATTTTTTTAGGCCAATTATCAGGGTTAAAGCTATTGTATGCAAGGAAAGCCAACAACCACCTATTTATTCCTAATCCAGCGCATCCAGTCCATAGTGGTTCATCAAACCCAGATCTAATCGAGAATCCTTTAACAAAATGTGTACCATGTAAATTAACGCTTCCAACGCTTAAATTTTCCCCGGTATGTGGCATCTCAACTTGTATTTCATATTTTGGGATGTCTGGGTATTCTACTTCATCCAGTTCACCTTTTCTTCCTTCAAGATAAAATGGATCGTCTCCGACTTTTATTTTCCATTCAACTTTTAAATAATCATCTAAGACTTTTTTATAGGCTTCTAGTACTTCTTCGGATACAGTTCTTACTTGGCTTGCTTTGCCTATCCAAACTAATTCAATTCTCTGAAATTCGTTGACTCTATCAAGTCCTTTTGAACCTCCTCCTTCCCATCTATATGTGAAACCTGATTTATCAAATAATTTTATTGGTAAATTACTTTCATCCATCATTTCATGAGAAAATAGTTGATAAAAAGGTTCGCATTGAGCTGGGGCTAAGACATAGCCAGGGTCTTTTAATCCGTCTTTCAATAAATCTATAGGTGGTTCTTTGTTTATTTTTAGCTCTTTCTTAAATAAATCATATATTTCTGTTCCTCTTTTTGGTGAACATGAATAATACATTCCTTCTGGTAGTCCTTCTAGGTATTTCATTTTATGTATTATGTCTAATGGAATCAATTTTGGAAACATGCTTTCTTCGAAATCTATTTTTTGGGGAATCTCTTCGGAGGCTATTTCCATTAGAGATCTAAATAGTTTCACATAAGGAGGGAGATAAGTCCATTGGCCTTTTCCAGGGAATTTTTTTACCCAGCCTTTTTCTTTTGCTATTTCAGTCGGATCTTTTTCTAATGATGGTTTTTTTTCATCTCCTGAAGAAATAACGGTTCCTGGTTCAATTTTTGCTACTTCTTTTGCTAAATCTCCTTTTTCTTCCATTACTTCACTAATTAGGTTCATTAACCTATCCACTGTTCCTTCTCTAAAGTCTTTTTCAGTTAATCCCTTGGTTTTTATTTTTAAATCATTATTTTGTTTTTTAAGCGTTTCAATTTCTTTTAATTCTATGATTTCCTCTTTAGTTTTATCTAAGTTTATTTGGTCTATTACGTCTTTGTAAGTTATTTCATAATCTATTTTCTCTACTCCTCTTACACCAACATGGTGTTTAGGGCCTATTTTATCTGATAATGGATTTATTAACCTAATAATTGCTTCATGGGATCTTAAATATCTATCACTAATTATTTCTAACCTAATTTCATTACCAATAATTTCAAAATTCTTTATATCTGCTCCCTTTCCTTTCGGTGCTCCTTTTTTGATTATTGAGTTATTAGCTTTCTCTAAAAAATTCTCTATGTCTTTTTTTATTTCTTCATCATCAGTAATGTTTTCACTTAAAACAAGAGAAGCTTTTAAGTCCAGTTTCATTTCTTCCATTCATCAATTACCTCCCTAGAAACGTCAATACATTTTATTAAATCATCCAAACTTGATATTGTTTGTCCAATATTTTCAAAACTAAATTCTGTTATTAAAGTATTTTCATCAACAAAACTATTTATATTTGCTAAATTATCACTATTTATTGATTTTGAAGTTTTTTCAGGGTCCTCTAATTCGATATTCATTCTTCCCTTAATCATATTTGATTACCTATTAACTCGTTTGCTTTTTCTAAAAAATCACTCAATCCTTCTTTAGGGATTGAGGCTCCTGAAGCTATGTTATGTCCTCCTCCATTACCACCTACTTTTTTAGCTGACTTCGACATCACTTCAGATAAATTTAATCCATTATTTATTAACGATTTATTTCCTCTAGCACTTATACTAACATCTTCTTTTTTATTGTAAGCTAAAATTGGTTTATTTGTAAATAAATAATCCACCAAAATACCTGCTATTGTTCCTTTAACTTCTCTAGAAGTTGTTTCAACATAATAAAGATTTTTTGTTTCTTTTATATTATTTATTGAACCTTTTAGTTCTTCTAATAATTTATTTTTTTGTTTGTTTTTTATCTCACGAGCTTCTTTGTATTTTTCTTTGTAATCGAAAATCAAAGAAAGAGCTATTCCATATTTATCTTGTTTCCCACATGAATCAAGTAAGGAGGTTAGTTCAGAAACAAAGTTATACTCTTTTCCATTTACTTTATATATATCTCCGATTGTTGACTTAATTCTATTAACCTCTGCTCCTTGTTTAAGTAATTTTAAAACAATAAAAGAAGATAATTTTCTCTGGTCTTCCTGATCTAGTTCCCAAAAACTCTTTTCCCCATCTATATCTAGTTTTTCTAAAACCTTCCTAGTTTTTTTTAGATCCCCTGAAATATTACTTAAAAAAGGATCGGTAGACTCAGAAATTGAATCTTCTAAGTTATCTAAAAACCTAATTCCTTTTCTTATCTCAATAATGTCGTTTGAACGCATTTCATTTAGAATTTCGAGATTTAATCCACTCATCGGAAGATGCTGCATATCCCCAACAGCTCCTGCTAATGCCACTGATCCTAGGTCCTTATTCATAACATCAAGTTTCTTACAAACTAAATAAGACAAAGTTGAAGCACATGCCTCAAATGTCCCGTTGATTCCAAAGTGATGGGGATTTAAGTGATTCTCTGTTTCTTGATATTTATGGTTAGGTGGATGATGGTCAACGATAGCGACCGGTGAATTTATTTCTTTAATTAATTCTTTCTGCCCACTCCCCATATCAAAAAAAATTACCTTCGTTTTTTCTTCCTCATTGATTTTTTCTATTGTATCAGAAGAGAGTCTCCCAATTATAGTAGTATGAAATGGAGTTCCTAACCTCCGTAAAGATTCAGCTAAAATCCCTGCTGAGGCTAATCCATCAGCATCATTGTGAGAAATACATCTAACATACTCTGATTCAGTTAAGTAGGATGCAATGTTCTCTGCTTTTCTCTCAATTTCGTTATTCAAAAGGGTTTCCCCTACTCTGAAAGAAGTAAATCAGCTTCCTCTGGCCTATATTTCCAGTCTTCACTTAGTTTACCTTCTTCTTTATAATAATCTCCTAGTTTTCTGATTTTTGACTCAGTGATTTGTAAACCTCTTTTACAACTATTATCGTTTGGTTGTTCATCTAGGTGCTGCCTCAAGTCCCTTGCTTTTTTTATTAAGTTCCTTAAATCTTCGGGAATCGATGGTTGAGCATTATTTTCTTCCAATATTTCATTGATTTTTTTTCCAGTAACCTCTTTCACATTAGGAACAGCATATTGATCTCTCAATATCATACCGATTTCACTCATAGAATTTCCTTCTTCCTTCAATTCAACCACTATTTCTTCTACTTCACTGGGCTCTATTTCAACCCAATCATTGTTTTTTTCTGACTTCGACATACTATATTTCCTCCCTAAAAAACAGGCGTTCATAAATTGTTATCTATTTCCTTAAATATTTTTAGTATCCAAGTATTTTGAAAAATTAGATAAAACTTTTCTCCTATGTGAATATTTATTTTTCTCTTCTCTAATCATTTCACCAAATGTTTTAGATTTTTCCTCTGGAATAAAAACTGGGTCGAAACCAAAACCATGTTTTCCTCGTATTTTTTCTGATATAGAACCTCTTACTTTTCCTTCAAATAATTTAATTTCTTTTCCATTTGTATAAGCAATTACTGATTTAAAAAAAGCTTTTCTATTTGTCTCTTTGTTCATTAAATCCATGATTTTCCGATTACCTAGTTTTTCAAAAACGAATGAGGAAAATGGGCCCGGGAAACCATTTAAGGTTTTTATAAACAAACCAGAATCTTCAACAAATAAAGGAGTATTTATTTCTTCATAACTCCATTTTGCTCCTTCTTTAGCTACTTCTTCAATTTTTGCCTGTATTTCTGGATAATCTAGTTTCTTTTGTTTTATTTTATAGTTATCTAGGATTTTTTTAGCTTCTTTTACTTTATCTTCATTACTGGTCACAAAATAAAGGTCTTTCAAAAATACCTACCTCTTTTTTCAATTTCTTCTGTTCTCTGTAATATTTCATCTGAATCTTTTGCTTCATCTCTATATCCTTTTTTTATTTCATTTATAGAGTCAACAGAACTAGGATGTGTGCTTTTTATAGTTCCAAACAACACATGTAAATCAACTCCTTTTGGCTCTACTCTTTCATCGTATCCTGATAAACCGAAATCAATAAAAAATATTTTATTGTTTTTAAATAACATATTACTAGTTGTTAAGTCTCCATGTATTATTCCTTGTTTATGGAGTAAAGCTACATATTTACCTATTTTTTGATAATTTTTAGGGCTTAAATCACCAAATATATCTTTTAATTTAATTCCATCTATGTATTCAAACCAAATCTTTGTTTTCTCAACATCTAAAATAATAGGTGTAGGCACTCCTGATTTACGAGCGTCTTGTGTTATTTTAGCCTCTTTTTTAGTTCTTTGATACCTTATTTGAGAATCAAGTTCTTTTATTCTGTAAGTCTTTGGTTTACGGTCTTTTAGTATTTTGTCATTGATTTTGTAAATAGAGGCTTCCGCGCCCTTAGCAATTAGTTCACTCAACGCCACTTCACCTCCACTTGATCTGTTCTATAATTAGGTCTTACCTTAGCTCTTGGTGAATCAGATATTCCTGATTTATACATCTTTTGGCCTGTATGAGCTATCATTACCCCATTATCCCCTATAACTTCATTAGGGGGAACGAATAATTCAGCACCATATTCTTTTGTCATTTCATTTAGCATCTTTTTTAGTCTCTTGTTTTTTCCTACTCCACCACATAATAATACTTCATTTTTTTCCAGGTGAGCGAGAGCTCTCTCAGTCACTTCTGTTAACATAGAGAATGTATATTCTTGTAGACTGAAACATAAATCGTTTTTATTTTTATTTTCACTGAGTTCTTTTTCAGCAGCTGTTATAATTCCTGAAAAAGAAAAATCCATTCCTTTTACAGAATAAGGTAGTTCTATTAACTTATCTCCTTTTTTAGCTAGCTCTTCAATTTTCGGGCCACCAGGGTGTTTTAGTTCTATTTTTCTAGCGAATTTATCTAATGCATTACCTAATCCTATGTCCAATGTTTCTCCAAAAACCCTGTATTTTTTTTGATTGTAAGCTAAAACTTGGGAATTTGCTCCACTTACATACAGAACTATTGAATCATTTGCATTTGTTAGCCATCTACCTACTTCTATGTGAGCAATACAGTGATTAACTCCAATTAATGGCTTATCTAGTGTTAAAGCTAATGATCTTGCTGCTGTTGCTACAACTCTAAGACATGGCCCCATTCCTGGGCCTATAGAAAAAGAAATCAAGTCTATTTGATTTGGTTCAATCTCAGCTTCATTTATTGCTTTTTTTATTACATCAATTATTTTGTCTGAATGATGCTGAGATGCTTCTCTTGGATGAATTCCGCCTTCTTTAGGTTCATAGGGATGTTGTTGATGAGATAGGATTTCGTCTTCATCTACAATTCCTACGGATAAATTCCAAGCGGTACCCTCTATTCCTAAAGAAATCATTATAGTCTTTATTTTCAGAAACCTAGTTATTTAAATTCTGTGTAACCACATTTTCCGCAGGAATATCTATTATCGTGGTCAGCTAAAAAAACACCAGCCCCACATCTGGGACATATTTTTCTTTTTCTTTCTACTTCATCATCCTCTACTTCATAAATTTCTCTTTTATTCATTTACCTCACCTAAATTTCTTTCTAGGGAATATTCATTTTCAATATTTTCTAAGCTTTCTTTATCATCATAAACTTTAACAGATCCTTTTGACAAAGCAGCGCCGTACTCAGTGTTTAATTCACTCACTATTATTAAGTCTTCTTCGATTCCTTCTTCTGCAGCAAGCTTTGCACGGACTTCACTTCTTTTAGGAGTTGGATCTCCTCTATGATTTACTTCTAGCTCCAATTCTTTTCTACTAAGCGCTTTGTTTTCTTTTTCTTCTGTTATATTTATTTCCATCATATCATCTCCATTTTATTTAGTGTTTTTTCTATTTTTTTTTTTTATTCCTTATTTACTTTTACTCTAACCAATCCCTCATTTGGTTGACCATAAA
>CAYPLQ010000027.1:0-4669 GCA_964411605.1 uncultured archaeon
TTTTGCAATTTTAGAATCTTTTTATATGTTATACAAGAAATGAATTTAGTATGACATAAAAAAGATGGACACCAAGATCGGTGTTTCTTAGAATCTGGGGTTCCAGAAAAAGGAGAATATATTGCAGCTGGAATAAAGGCAACTGGCAATAAAAGAAAGGACCTTGAGAACTCTAGAGGAGTTTTTCTCACTACAGTTTATCCAAGTGATGAGGAAACTGGAGATATAGGTCCTAGAAACCAAAAAGTTGCTTCAAGGTTGGTTTATGAAGACATTAAATATCAATGCTTAAAGATTCAATCAATGGCTAAGGAAGAAGAGGGGTTATTTAGTTTTTTAAAAAATATGAAAAATAAAAAGAAAGCAAAAAAAAGCCTTAGATAGTTTAATTGAGTTTTATAGTTCTTGGGAAGATGATTTAAAAAATAATAAATACATGAAGAAAGCTGAAGAGCTATTAAAGAATGTTAAAAAAGACCTCAATTAAATTTTTTAAATACAGTTATGAAAGTGGTGGGTTGTTCCTCAAGAAAAATTAGTTTTGTCAAAAATAAAAAAAGGAAGGCATAAGGGTTGCTGTCCCTCTAGTCCTCCCATTTATTTTTTTCAGTAATAAATTTACCAGCATCAGTAGTTTGATAAGTGAGTACTGCCATTCTACAAAGAGGGGCAATTTTCAATTTTTCTTCTTTTATGTTTTCTTTTATTCTTTCTAAAGGATCCGCAAGACTTTCGATTAAATCAGATGTGATAAAATCTGGTTTTTCCGAAAATTGTCCCCTAAGGTGATTGCTAGTTAAGTTTAGAACCTGGTCTAAAAGAATCAATTCCGAGGAAGGATTCGATTTTATGATTCGAGTTAAACTATCATGGAATTCCTTAAAATAGAATAATTTATCCTCAGGTTTCTCTTCTGTTCTTAATTTAGCCAAAGAGAATTCAAGATCATCAATTAAATCTTTTTTATAACTATCTGGTTTATTTAACTAAGATAGCTTCTCAAAAGAGTTTTTATATTAGAATTAACATATATATGTCTTATTTTATATGTTTAATTTATATTAGTCATAAACTTTTTAAATATAAGATACATCCTTATTAGTATGTCAAATAAAATTAAACCCATTTTCACAAAATTAACTGGAAAAAAAGATCTCAATGAAAAACAGAGCTATAAAATTGTCGAGGAAATAGCTAAGGGAAAATTAAATGATATACAATTAAGTGGTTTTCTTGCCTCTTTAACAACAAAGGACCCAACAACGGAAGAAATCGCAGGTATAGCCAAAGCAATGAGAGATCATTGCAAAAACATAAATCCAAAAGTAAAAGAAGATCTGATAGATACATGTGGAACAGGAGGAGGTTATCCAACATTTAACGTCTCCACAGCAGTTTCTTTATTAGCTAGTGCTGGAGGTGCTTATGTCGCAAAACATGGTAGCAGATCTATTTCTAGTGACTCTGGAAGCGCAGACGTACTAGAAGAACTAGGAGTTAATATAGATTTAAAGCCAAAAGAAGCAGAAAAACTTCTGGAAAAGATAGGCATAGCGTTTCTATTTGCCCCCAACTTTCATCCAATAATGAAAAAAGTTTTGCCTGTAGAAAACCAATTAATGGTTAAAACTATTTTTTATTCATTAATAGGGCCATTAATAAATCCAGCAGGTGCAAAAAGACATATATTAGGTGTTTACAAACCTGAATTGGTTGAAAAAGTTGGAAAAATCTTAAAGAAACTAGAAATAGAGCATGCCTTAGTAGTTCACGGTGACAATGAATTAGACGAACTCTCCCCGACAGGCCCTAATGTTCTCTGCGAAATCAAAGGAGGAAAAATGGAAAAATACGAAATATTTCCTGAAGAATTTGGCGTCGAAAGATGCTCACTCTCAGATTTACAAGGTGGAAATCCTCAAAAAAACGCAGAATTACTTAAAAATATCCTAAAAGGAGATATAAAGGGCCCTAAAAAAGATTTAGTGGCCTTAAACGGTGCCGGAGCACTTTATGTAGCTGGTAAGGTCTCTTCTTTGAAAGAAGGATTTGAAGCATGCAATAACATAATTCAGGAAAAAAAAGCACTTGAAAAATTAGATGACTTAATTATTGAATCTAACAAATTTTGTTCGGAATGAAGTTATTTAATACTTTAAATTCAGAAAAAACATCATTAATAGTAGATATAAAGCTTAGAAGTCCTAGAGATGGAGATTTAATTAATAGAAATGATGTTCCTGAGTTTGCAGAAAAAATGGTGAAATCGGGAGCCGCTGCAGTATCTGTAGTGACTGAAGAAAAATATTTTAACGGGAACTATGATTTGCTAAAAGAAATAAGAGAAGTTGTAGATGTACCTGTTATAGTTAAAGATTTTTTTAATGAAGTAAGAAAAATTAAAAGAGCTTACAATAATGGAGCAGACTCTGTTCTTCTAATATCCAGTATTTTAGGAAAAAAAACACTAAAAAACCTAAAAACACACTGTCAAAAACTTGGACTAGAGCCTTTAATTGAAACACACTCAAAAAATGAAATTCTAAGAGCTAATCACCTTGAAACGAAATTAATTGGCATAAACAACCGAAATATAAAAAAATTGGAGATGGATTCAGGGAATGTTAGTAGAACAAAAAAACTAGCTAAATTTGCTCATGATAATGCTATGATTATTAGTGAAAGCTCAATTGAGTCAAAAGAAGATCTTAAAAAAATTAATTCCGAAGTTGATGCCGTAATGGTTGGAACCTCTATTTTGACATCAAATCACCCTAGAAACAAAGTTAAGGAGTTAATGGAGGTAAATCATGGTTAAAATCAAAATATGTGGAATGCAGACTTCAGAAGAAGTAAAAGGATGTTCACAACTTGATATCGATGCTTTAGGTTTTATAACAGAATATCCTAGTGATGTTCCATGGAATCTAGATAAGGAAAAAGCAAAGAAATTAATTGATAAAGTTCCTCCCTTTGTAAACTCTGTCCTTGTGACAATTGGGAGTCCAAATGAAGTTTTAGAATTAATGGACTTCACAAATGCTGATACTCTTCAACTGCATGGGAAAGAAGATATAGATGTTGTCCAAGAAATCACTAAAAAAGTTCATTTTGCCGGAAAAAAAATAATAAAATCTGTTTACCTAAGTGAAGGATTAAATAAAGTTATTGAATTTGAAGAAATCGGAGTAGATGCTATTTTAATTGATTCAAACAAAGGGGATAGATCTGGTGGCACTGGAAAAAAGGTGAACTGGAAAAGAGCTAAGAAATTCTTTGATGCAATTTCAATCCCAAGTATTTTAGCAGGAGGTTTAACGCCCCATAATATAAGTGAAGGGGTTTCAGTTGTAAAACCCTTTGCTGTCGATGTTATCACTGGAATAGAGGATGATGATCACAGAAAAAGTACTCAAAAAATAAAAAAATTCATAAAAAATTCGAGGTCCTAATATGAGAGAATTTGGTAAATTTGGTGGAAAATTCGTTCCTGAACCAATAATAAGTGCTATAGAAGAACTTGAAAAAGGTTATAGTGAGATAAAAGAAGATGAAGACTTTCAATCTGATTTAGATAAGTTATTGAAAAAATATGCTGGGCGACCCACGCCCTTAACATTTTCAGAAGGATTATCTAAAAAATTTGGTTGCAAGATTTATTTAAAAAGAGAAGATCTTTTACATGGTGGAGCCCATAAATTAAATAATACATTAGGACAAGCTCTTCTTGCTAAGTATTTAGGTAAAAAAAGAATTATAGCGGAAACTGGAGCCGGGCAACATGGTGTTGCTACTGCAATTGCTGGAGCGAAGTTAAGTCAAGAAACCGAGATATTTATGGGAAAAGAAGATATGGAGAGGCAGGAATTAAATGTTTTTAGAATGCGTTTATTAGGAGCTAATGTGAAGCCAGTGAAAACAGGTGAAGGAAAACTCAAAGACGCGGTTAATGAGGCATTAAAAAATTGGGTATCTACACTTGAAAACACACATTATTTAATTGGTTCTGTCGTAGGTCCTCATCCTTTTCCAACAATTGTTAGGGACTTTCAAAGCGTAATAGGGAAAGAAACTAAGGAACAAATAATAAAAAAAGAGGATAAGCTCCCTGATTACATAGTAGCTTGTGTAGGAGGAGGTAGCAATGCTATAGGGATGTTTCATGAATTCATAGATACCGGTGTAGATCTCATAGGTGTTGAAGCTGAAGGAGCTTCTACTTTAAAAAAGGGGTCAGAGGGAGTTCTCCATGGTTCACTTTCAACTCTTTTACAGAACCAAGATGGACAAGTTGGATCTACTGAAAGCATAGCAGCTGGTCTCGATTATCCTGGAGTCGGTCCAGAACATACATTTCTTAAAGAAAAAGAGAGAGTAAAATATGAAACAGCATCGAATTCTGAGGCAATAAAAGCCTTTAAATTACTTTCTAAGGAAGAAGGAATTCTTCCAGCTCTAGAATCATCCCATGCTCTTGCACACCTCACAAAAATAAAAAATAAACTTAATAAAGATGACATAGTCATAATAAATCTTTCAGGTCGTGGAGATAAGGATGTAAATGAGGTTTTAAATAAAAAAGAGGAGATATAATGGGTGTCAAAAAGACTTTAGAAAAAAAAGCTTTCATATTTCTTAATCAGACACTCTATGCAAAAATTTTTCTTTG
>CAYPLQ010000027.1:4683-7089 GCA_964411605.1 uncultured archaeon
ACTTGAGATAGGTATTCCTTTCTCTGATCCAGCAGCGGATGGAGAAACAATACAAAACGCCTATCAGAAGTCGCTTAAAAAAGGGTTTCATGTATCAGACTTCTTTGAATATGTCAAAAAAATAAGAGAATTTTCAGATATTCCTATAATTGTTTTAACATACTATAACTTAATTTATCAAAAAGGTTTCGAGGATTTCTACAGTAAAGCAAAGGAAACAGGTGTAAATGGAGTCTTAATTGCTGATATGCCAATTGAAGAGAGTGAGAAAGCACTTAAAGCAGCAGAAAAGAATTCTTTAAACCAAATTTTTTTGGTTTCAGCAACTACTTCCGAAGAAAGAATCAAAGAGATAAATAAAAAGGCTTCAGGATTTATTTATATAGTTTCACATTTATCGACAACAGGTGCAAAAAAGAATTTCTCTAATCAAACAAAGAAATTAATCGAAAAAACCAAGTCTCAGGTTAATTTACCAGTAGCTGTTGGCTTCGGTATTTCAAAACCAATTCATGTCAAAAAAGCCAAAAAAGCTGGTTCTGATGGCGTTATTGTGGGTAGTGCAATTTTGGATTTAGTTGCTGATGATAAGAGATTAGAGGAAATAAAAAATTACGTCAAAGAAATGAAAGAACCTCTTAATTCAGATTAATCTTCTGAAATCCAAATTCAAAGCCTTAAAGAGCGGTATTTAACTTCAGTGAAGTGCCCCTTACCTAAATCATAGATTTAGGGAGGAGTCTTCTCAACCATTTAGATAAAGTTATAAAAAATTAAAAGATAGAAGAGCTAATAAAAAATCATTAAACATTGAAATATTATGTTTATTCTTAATTTACTTGTTTTTATTGGTGAATATTAACCAACTAAGGGTTAAAATTACTGCAAAAACCATCATGAATATTCCAAAGGAGTTAAGTGCTAATTGTATATTATAAAGCTGTGCTAGATTAAGAAATATTAAAACACCTATCGCTGATCCTGCTGTTCCAAAAGTACCTCTTAAACCCATTCCTAGTCCTCTTTCATTATCATGGGTTGCATCAGTTATGAGACCAAAAACAACTGGTAAATATAAACCTCCTGCCATCCCCCATAAAATCGACAAAATAATTAATAACCATTTTGAATCTACCATTGATACTGCTACTATAATCAATCCCGTTAAAAAAACAGCTAAAAGCAAAGTTTTTACCTTACCACCTTTTCTAACAATTTGATGAGATTTTAATCTAATTAATGAGGCCGCAGCTGTATTAATCGCCACCAAAATTGCAACTAAAAAGTCATTATACCCCAAATAATCTACAATATATAATGGTAAAATTGAAGCATTCGATATCGCAAACGACATAAACATTATAAAAGAAATTAAAACTGATAATAATATTTTTTCTCTTTTTATTAATGGAATTGACTTCCTAAAAGAAGAAACTGAGTTCTCTACTAAACAAAAAAGCGTTGAAATCCCAGGCAAACGATTTTTTAGGTTTTCTTCAGGTGCTTCATTTAATAAATTTCTTTTAGAAACTAATAAATAAAAAACAATTGACATCAAAAGAAGTATTGAAGAAAATACTAGAAACAAAACAAAAAGCTCTATCATTCCAAAATTTTGTTTAACATATCCTCCTATCAATGGCCCAAATAACCAACCTAAACCAACTATTGAGGTATAAATAGATAAAGAACCCTTTGATTTTGTTACAAATGAAGGTATAGTTACCCAAGTAACTGAAAACCCAATTCCAAAAAATATTTGACCTAAAAACAACAAAGGCCAGATAATATCGGAGAAGTAGTACATTGTTGCAGCTAAAACAATTGTTAGTCCTCCCGTGACAACCATAATGTTATGTCCAAAGAATTCACTCACTGACCCAATAGGAATTCTAGTCACCATCTCTGTTCCATAATAAAAGAAAACAAGGTACCCTACTAATCCTAGAGGCATCCCTGCTTCTACCTTTGCAAAAACTGGGATATAGGGCAACAACATACTATTTGATACCGAGGCTAATGTGGCAAAAGCTATCAATAATTTGATGCTGTCCTTCAATTTAACACCTAAGTTAAAAGAAATACCTATATTTTTTCTAGATTCTAACCAAATAAATTTTTGTTGAGATTAGGATTTAATTCATTGGATTATTCTCATGCTCTTTAAGGAATTTACTGATGTATTAGAAAAAACTGAAAAAACAAATAAAAGAAATAAAAAAATTAAGTATGCTTCTGATTTATTAAGAAAAAGTAATTTAGATGAAGTGAAGGCATTAGTAAATTTTTTAATGGGTTGAGCAACTAATAAAAAACATTAAGTGGGATTTAGGCCCTAAAGACATTGATTTATTGAGGAAGGACCCTAAAATATTTTTTAAGCAAAATAATCAAAGCCTTCAATGA
>CAYPLQ010000027.1:7209-14220 GCA_964411605.1 uncultured archaeon
ACGTATTCTTGTTTTTCATCATAAAACATACATGAACTTAAGTGAACAACATCTGGTCGCTCATCATGCTTCTCAAGATTGTCCAATAACCTACCTATCCTCCTACCCGGACAGCCTCCACACGTGAAAAAACCAACTAACTTAGCATCCTCTCCATATCCTTCGAATTTGACTCTTTTATCTTGAAACGCATTCATGCACCCTAAACCAGGGCACACTTCAGCGGTTTTTTCACATCTTACTATCGCAATCTTTGTTTTTTCATTTCCTTCATCCGTTTTTTTGCCTAAATATTTGTTTTTAGCTTTTTTAACTAAATTTTTATTTATTTTTTGTTTACCTTGCTCTTTAGCCATCTTTTCTACAGCTTTTTTCGCCATTCCACGAGCTACTTTTGGTACTTCATTTATCTTTTCCTCTGCTCCTTCTGTCCATTCCAAAATAATCACCTAAAGTGAAATAAAAGAAAAAAGGTATTGGTATTATCTTATCTATATCCCTAATTCTTCTCTTTTCTCGTTTATGTGGTTTTCTATGTCATCAACTATTTTTTCTGGTTCATCACCGACTGCGACTTTTCCTCCAGTAAATTCTTCCACTTTATCTGTAAATAAATCAACAACGTTTTCGCTGCCAGTGATTGGTGGAGTAGGTGATACATGAGTGTAAAGTCCATAAGCTACAGCACCCATAGCTGCTATCGTTGCTTTTTGCTCCATATACTCAGGAGCTGTTACAGCAACTGGTAACTGAGTTGGATCAACATCTATTTCATCGGCTACAGCTGAAACCAAATTCAGTAATCTCCCTGTGTCTGTGCATGTACCAAAACTCAAAACTGGTGGAACACCAAGCTCTTCACATACTTTTGCCAATGAGTTACCTGCTTTCTTTTTAGCCTCTAACTTCGTTAATCCACCTACTTGTAATGCAGCATTTCCACATCCAGCTGAAAGAACTAAGATATTTCTTTTGATTAATTCCTCTGCAACTTCAATTGTTGTTTGGTCCTGAGGACCATTTGAAAGAGTTGTGCAAGAAACAAGGGCTACAATTCCTTTGATATTTCCTTCAGTAATTTGATTAACTAAAGGATCTAATGAACCTCCCAGCGCTTCTAAAACTGATTCGGTAGAGAATCCTGTCATTATTTCTTGTTGAATATCGGGTACATTTGTTTCTTGGCCTTTTCTTTCTTGGTAGTTGTCTATCGCAATTTCTATTATTTTTTCAGCTTGTTCTTTAGCTTTAGTAGGTTCATAAACTATTTTATTTTCTGATTTTGGTAAATCAACTAAATCAGTTACTGGAATAATTTTGGAATTATATTTCTCAGCAATCATCCCCGATTTCGGAATTGTACAATTCATGTCAGCAGCCATTACATCAACGGCTCCTGTCGCAAGAACATATTCATTGGATAACCAATTACCAGTTAATCCAACAAAGACATCGTCTGTTTCAAATCTCTGCATTAATTCTTGTCCACTTTCTATTGAACCTATTATCCTAACTCCCTTTGCACCTGCCTCTTTGGCTTTTTCTTGGATTTCATCCCTTCTCGCCACATCTATTAAAGCAGCTCCCATAAATGGTTCATGGCCATTTGGCAAAATATTTACGTAATCTTCATTTAATATACCTAAATCAACTTTTGCTTCATGAGGGGATGCGGAACCAAATAAAATATCTTGAATATCTTCTAGCAAGCTAAGAGAGGCATATACAGTTGATAAACCCATTCTTAGTCCTTTAAAGGCCATACTTTGGTAGTCACTATCAACATTTGTCATTACGCTAGTGTTTACATTCATTAATTCATGTAAAGGACCGCCTGGCAATATATCTAGGTCTTTCCATGTTTGTTTTCTTTCTTCTGGTGCAAATTCATCTAGAACCACTGAAATTTCCTCACTATCTCTATTAGCTAGTTTTTTTGCTGTTTCTTCTTTATCATTAGCTTCAATATCGAATCTTTGAGCTAATTCAAATAATTTTGATTCATTCTGTATATTAAATGGTGTATTTCCTTTTGCGGTTTCTTTAAGTGTCTTGGCTGTTGTTTTTGCATGGTAAGTGTATGCGGAAGCCCCCATTGTGTTTATTCTTAGCCAATTCCGCATCACCATTGCGTCTCTATCTATTCCACAAACCCCTCTTTGAGATTTTTCAGTTATTCTACAAGGACCGTTTGAACATATGTTGCATCTAATTCCGTTTGCACAAAATCTACATCTAGTTTTTTCTTGTTCTTCGAATCTATCTTTTGTTGTTTTTATTTCGCCCTCTATTTCCTCATATATCTTATTAACAGATTCATGATAACTTGGTTTTTCCATATTTAATCACCTTATTCGTTTTTTAGATCAAAATCGGTTCAGTGTTCTTTGTTATTGAATCAGTTACTCTTCACGTCAATTTCGTTCGTAATTATACGAAACATCTATATGAATGATATGAGAAAAACTACATAAAACTTTCCCAACCACTAGAAACCAAACAAAAAAGGAATACTAAAACTATTCCAAATTCACCTACATGCCCCTTAGATTCCTCATTTCTTTCAATACTTGAAGACCCCATAGCTTTTCCAACATACTCCACAACCAATTGAACTCTTTTCCCTTTTTCAATTTTCTTCAACATCTCCGCAACCCAATCAACTTGCTCCCCAAAACCAAGTTCTCTCCTATACCTAATATCTGCCTCTTCTTTTACCAAAGAATTCATTAAATCCAATAAATCCCTAGTATCCTGCATCTTCAAGTACCTAACCTCTACTCTTCCTAACCCCTTTATATCAAATTCCTCAACAACTCTTCCCGATAACATAAAAAATCCTTCTTAGAAAATAGTTTCTTCCTCCCTTTTCTTATAAATTATTTATGTAGGCAAAATAGATTAGTCATGAAATGGAGAAGAAAGAAGAAGTTTACTCAACAGAAAAAGGAGTTATCTCCTTAAACAGCCCCACTAAAAACAAAATAATGGATTTATTAAAAAAGGAAAATAAAACCGGTAGCGAAATAAGAGAAAAAATAGATAGATGCAAATCAACAATCTCTGTTCACTTATCTGATTTAAAAGAAAAAGGCTTAATAAAAGAGAAACAACATCCAAGTGATAAAAGAAAAAAAATCTATACCCTATCCTCACAATTAGTCGGTAAATCTAAACCCCCTCATGACAAACACTACAAAAAAATCCTAGAAAATCTAAGTTCTTCAACTAACAACAAATATGAATTCCTTAAAACACTATTCCATGTTATAAGGTATGGATTAAGTTCTTTTGGGTTAGATATTCATCCAGCCCTGAAAAAAATGGGTAGAGATGTTGGCAAAAGCCTTGCCGAGGAATTAAGTTCAAATAACTTTGAAGAGTTATTAAAAGAAATAAAGGCTTTTTGGGAAAAAAATGGGTTAGGAAAAGTTGTGATTGAAGAAAACAAATATTTAATCGTTTATGACTGCTTTGATTGTAGTGAGATGCCCAACATTGGTAAATCACTTTGTTCACTCGATGAAGGTATACTTGAAGGAATTATAACTAAAAAAACAGGAATAAATGTTAAAATAAAGGAAAGAGAATGTTTTGGATTAGGCTCAGATCGTTGTAGATTTGAAATATTAACAGATCAATAACCCATAAATTGATAACCATGGCAGAAACCCAAAATAACACTATAGTAGTCAATAATGACAAAAAAATAAAGGACCTAAAATCCCGAGAATATGGTGAAATTAAAGATCAAAAACTCGTTTTGTCATTAATAGAAGGTCTTTATCTTTTAAATAAAAATAAAATAAAAATAAATAAACCAAAAAAAGAGCTTTTAGAATATTCTTCTAGTAAAATAAATAACTTCGAATTAAAATACTTAGTTTATTCTGATCTGCGGGAAAGAGGTTTATTCTTGGCTAATGGAGGAAAAAACGCTGACTTCTATTTATACTCCAGAGGCGATAAACCTAGCTCCGATTCTTTTTCAACATTAATCTATGTCTTATCTGAAAGAAAATTAATAGAAATGAAGGATTTAGTCGAAAAAACCCAAAAATCTAGGAGAATAAGAAAAAAATCAATTTTAGCGCTTATAGATGGAGAAGGCGATATTACCTACTATAAACTTAAAAAATTTAAACCAAGTGGTAAAGAAAAAAATAATCATGATTTACAAGCTAAAGCAAAGATTTTAGATGATAGAATAATAGCTTGGGATGGTGGAAAAGATCTTTATTTAACTAATTTTTATGGCAAGCCCTTTTTAGAAAATACTTATCAACTTACATTCTTTGAAGCCCATTATTTATCTTCTAAAAACATTATAGATCTCAAAACAAAGGAAATCGAAGAAAAAGGAAAAAAACTTGATTCAAAATTTGAATTAAAAAATAAAGTCTACAGAGATCTAAGAAAAAAAGGATTAGTTCCTAAAACAGGTTTTAAGTTTGGGGCTCACTTTAGAGTCTACAAATCCTTTGATGGGCCCAAAGAACTGGGACACGCAAAATACTTAGTTCAAGCTTTATCAAAAAAAGAAAAACTAAATCCACCAACACTGTCTAGAGCTGTTAGGTTAGCACAAAATGTTAGAAAAAAAATGTTATTTGCAGTTATTGATAGAGATATTGAGTACTTAGAGATTGAAAGAGTGAAAATATAGGGGGATTTTTTTGAAAATAGATCCATGGTCTTCTGAAAAAATTGAAAACTATGATGAATTGATTGAAAAATTCGGGATATCGGAAATAGACGAGGTTTTAGATAAGATCAATAAACCTCATAGATACTTCAAGAGAAACATTGTTTTTGGACATCGAGACTTTAATAAAGTCATTAAAGCCGCTAAAGAAAATAATAGATTCACAGCAATTAGTGGATTTGTTCCATCTGGAGAACCACATTTAGGGCATAAAATGGTGATGGATCAATTAATTTGGTATCAAAAGATGGGAGGAGATGTTTTTGCTGCAATAGCAGATATGGAAGCTCTTTCAGCTAGAAATATTTCTCTTGAGAAGGGTGAAGATATTGGGAAAAATTATTTAATTTCATTAATTGCTTTAGGTCTTAAGGAGTCAAATTCGTATTTTTATTTTCAATCTAATGAATATGATTTACGAGACCTTTCTTTTGAGCTATCAAATAATGTAAATATCGGTAAACTTCAATCTATATATGGTTTCAATGAGGAAAGTTCCTTAGGCCATCTTTATTCAACTACAGTTCAAAGCGGAGATATATTGTATCCTCAATTAGAGAAGTTTGGTGGGCCTTGTCCGGTTGTAGTTCCGGCTGGAACAGATCAAGATCCTCACATCAGATTAGTTAGGGATCTATCAAAATCTATGAGGTTATTTAAAATAGATAAAGGTGGGGAAGAAGAATTCATCATTAGATCTAGGAGAGCGAGTAAAGAAAAAATTTCTCTTTTATCAAATAAATTATCGGAAATTGGTGTCGTAGAGGAATTTGAAGAACATTTAAAAATCTCTGGTATAAGTAAAAATAGACTTATTAAAGAAATTCGAGATTTCGAAACTGAAAAAGATGAATATGGTTTTATTTCTCCATCATCCACTTATCACAGATTTATGAGTGGATTAAAAGGAGGTAAAATGAGTAGTAGTGTTGAAGGAAGTTATATAGGTTTAACTGAAAACCCTGAAGAGGCTAGTGACAAAGTAATGAGAGCTAAGACAGGGGGAAAAACGTCTCTTGAAGAACAAAAGAAGGAGGGTGGAGAACCAGAAAAATGTTCTGTTTATGAGTTACTTTACTTTCATTTGATAGAGGATGAAGAGTATATGCAAGAGTTATATTCTGAATGCAAAGAAGGAGAGAGGTTATGTGGTAAATGTAAAAAAGAAACAGCTGAATACTTAAAGAATTTCTTAAAAGAACATCAAGAAAAAAGAGAAAAAGCTAAAGATAAATTGGATAAATACTTGAGGTAGTTTTCGATGTCATTGAGGTCACATGAAGTAGAATTACTGAAGAGCCTAAAAGAAAAAAAAGAAGGAACTCCTGCAAAAATAGCTCAAAATACATCTTACTCACCAGAAGGGGTTTTAGCAGCTGCACAATCTTTGAGGAAAAAAAACTTAGTTGAAATTAAAGAAAAAACAAAAAAATATTATTTAATAAAAGAAGAAGGAAAAAAACTTCTTGAAAACGGTTTTCCTGAAAGCAAAATAATTCAAAAAGTTAACCAAGGATGTAAGAAAATAAAAAATCTCCAAGATGAGATTGGCAAAGAAACCGTTGAACTTGGTATAGGTTGGTTAAAGAAAAAAAATCTCGCCGATATAGAAAAAGGAGAACTAAAATTAACTGAAAAAGGAAAAAAATTCAATATAAAAAACACAGATGTTTTTAAATTACTAAAAAAACTAAATAAATCTTCTTTAGAAATAAATGAAGCAAAAAAATCTATAGATGATATAGAAAGCACTATTAATGAATTAAAAAACAGAAATAACGCAATTGAGGTTGAATCAGAAAAGATTAACATTATCAAGATAACTCCCAAAGGAGAGAAAATTGATATCGAAGATATGCAGAAAATAACTGAACTCAGTTCCAGTGATATACAAACCGGGAATTGGAGAGATAAGGAATTAGTTGATTACGATATCGATTTACCTGCAAAGGAGGTTTTTCCTGGAAAAAAACATCCTTATCAGAAATTATTGAATGAAATGAGAGAAATCTTCCAGAACATGGGTTTTAAAGAAATAAAGGGAAATAGCGTGGAATCCTGTTTTTGGAATTTTGATGCTTTATTTCAACCTCAAGACCATCCTGCTAGAGAAATGCAAGATACTTTTTATATAAAAAACCCAGAGGAAACTGAGTTACCTAATAATGAGTTAGTGAAGAAAGTCAAAGAAATACATGAAAAGGGAGGAAATGTTGATTCAGAAGGATGGGGTAGTGATTGGAAAAAAGAAAAAGCTAAAAAAGTTGTTTTAAGAACTCATACTACTGCAACAACAATAAAGTATT
>CAYPLQ010000028.1:0-3750 GCA_964411605.1 uncultured archaeon
ATGATTATTTTAGATGCTGGGACAGGTGAGATTAAGGATGTTAATCCTTATCTTTTGGATCTTTTAGGTTATGAGAAAGATGAGTTGGTTGGTAAGAAGTTATGGGAACTACACCCACTCAAAGACGTTGCCGAGAATTTACAGAAGTTTCAGGAGTTGAAGGAAAGGGGCCATGTTCGTTATGAGGATTTGCCATTAGAAACTAAGAGAGGGGAAGAAGTTTCTGTTGAATTTGACAGTACGACATACATGGCTGGTGATGAAGAAGTTGTCCAATGCAACATAAGAGATATTTCAAAGAGAGTGAAAAAAGAAAAGAAACTAAAAAAGAGAAAAAAAGAACTAAAAGACATCTTAAATGGCATGAAAGATGCTGTTTTTATTCACGACTTAGAAAGGAATTTTTTAGAAGTAAACGAAGAGGCAACTGATAGATTAGGTTATTCTGAGGAAAAATTACTTTCAATGCGTCCCCAGGACATAGATGCTCCTCAATACAAGGAAAAAGTAAAAAAAAGGATCGAAAAAATCAAAGAAGATCAAACCCAAGTTTTTGAGACATTACATATCTCAAAATCTGGAGATAAGATCCCTGTAGAAATTAATTCTAGTTTAATTGAATATAAAGGAAAAACTGCGGTTTTAAGTATAGCAAGAGATATTACTGAGCGAAAAGAAAAAGAAAAGAAATTAAAAGAATATAAATTAGCTATTGAAGGATCAAAAGATCTAATTGCTGCTGTAGATACAGATTATTGTTATTTATTCGCCAATAAGCCTTATAGGGAACTTTTTGCTAATGGTAAGGACATCGAGGGCAAAAGTCTGAGAGAAGTTTTTGATTCTGAGACCTATGATAAAATAAAACCTAAGGTTGATGATTGTTTAAAGGGTGAGGCAATCAGATACGATATGAAGAGACAAAAAGCAGATGGAGAAATAGAAAAATACTTAGATATATATTATTATCCATTAAAAAGTGAAAAAGGAGAAGTAATTGGAGTTGTTGGGGTTTTAAGAGATATTACCAAAAGAAAAAGAATTGAAAATAAATTCAAAAAATTATTTGATTATAATCCTGAAGCTTTAGTTTATGTTGACCCAGAAAATAATGTAAAGGATGTAAATAATAGATTTGAAGAAGTTTTTGGTTATGAGAGAAAAGAAATTATTGGAAAAGATTTAGATAAATTCATTGTACCTAAAGAAAAAAAAGAGGAAGGTGTAAAACTCCAAAAAAACATGAAATCAGGTTATTTTAATTATGAAACCATAAGAAAAAATAAAGATAACCAAGAAATCCCTGTATCAATTTCAGGTTTCCCGATTGACACTGGATTAGAAAAGGGTTACTTAGGTTTGTATAAAGACATTTCTCAAAGAAAAAAAGTTGAAGAAAGGGAAGAGTTTCTTCATAGTTTGTTGAGGCATGATGTGCAGAACAAGAATCAAGTGATAGAGGGTTACTTAGAATTAATTAAAGAAAAAGATTTAGGAGAAAAAGTCGAAGAGGAAGTAAATAAAGCACTAAGTGCTGTTTTAGAGAGTGAAGAAATTATTAAGAAAGTTAAAGCACTAAGAAAGATAAAAGAAGAAGAAATTAATGAAATTGATTTAAATGATATTATCAAAAGAGTTTTAAATCATTATGAAGCAATAGCAAATGAAAATGGTTTTGAAATCCAAATAAATTATCCAGATTTTGAGTGTAAGGTACAAGCTGGTTCTTTGTTGAAGGAAGCGCTAAATAATTTGGTTGAAAACTCAATTAAGCACTCAAAAGGAACAAAAATAAAAATAAGTGGAAAAAAAGAAAATAATGATTGCTTAATTTTTGTAGAAGATGATGGGAAAGGCATTCCTGATGAAATAAAGCCTAAGGTTTTTGATAGAGGATTTAAGTACTCTGAATCTGCTGAAACTGGTTTGGGTCTTTACTTGGTTAAAGAGATTGTTGAGAATTATGGTGGGAGAATTGAAGTAGAGGACTCAGAATTAGGAGGAGCAAAGTTTAAGATAACTTTAAGAGGAAGTAGAGGACTCAGAATTAGGAGGAGCAAAGTTTAAGATAACTTTAAGAGAATTTTGATTATTTTTAATTGAATTTATTGTATAGGTTTTCGTATAGACTCGATTTCCGCTTTTTATGTAGTTTTTTTACTACTAATTCAGGTGTGCTAGCAGCAAATAATCCCTTTTTAGGGCTTCTTTCTATAATTAAATTCATTTCATCATCTAAGCCCTTTGCTTCTATTCCATCAATCGAGATCTTTTTTTCAGTAACTTGATTTATTTTTTCAGCCATATGAGAAACAATTATGGCCAGTTGATTTCTTTTTTTCAATAATTCAAGAACACCTGCCATTATTTTAGCACTAGCACCAGGTTCCGTGATATTTTCTAATTCATCCATCAAAACGAGTTTTTGGTTATTTGATTTAAATAAATTCTCTAATTTCTTCAAAATTGATTCAAATGCTCCACTATCGACAGTTCCTTTCCCACTTCTGTAATAATATGCTTCATCAATTAACTGTATTTTAACATTTTTTGCAGGTACAGGGAAACCCATTTGACTTAAAATAAATATTTGGGATACTAAATCAAGAGTACTTGTTTTTCCTCCACTATTAACTCCTGTCAATAATGTGACATCATTTACTTTGTAATCAATAGGTTCGACATCATCTATGAATAGATTCTTTCCATTCTCAAATGAAAAACCATTTTCTACAAACTTAGGTAGAGACATATCATATTCTCTAATAAATTTTTTAATAGCATAGGCAACATCTATTTCTAGAGCTTTTTTAACTATCTTGACAACAACATCTTTTTTATTCTTTAATTTCTTTGCTAAATTTTTTTTAACTTCAAATTTTCTTTTTTCATATTTTTTTTCAAGTTTCAAAATCAATTTCTCTTTTGTTTCTTTATCAACATGATATGGGAATTTTATTTCTTTTTTAAATAAATTTAATGCTATATTTTTTTCTTCAGATTTTAAGTTTAACTCGTTAACAAATTCCTTTGATTTTTTATCTATTTTCTCCTCAAAATCTTCTTCAAATTCCTTTTTAAGGAAATTATTTATTCCTTTATTTTTTTCTAATATTTTGAGGACATCATCACCATCTAATGTTATTTCTCTTTTGTTGACCAATCCCTTGATTTCATTTTCTAATTCCTCTTCTTTCCCAGCTATTTTTTCTTCAAGGAGTTCTAGGGATTTTTTTAATCTCTTTAGTTCTTCATCAAGGATTTCTTTGTTTTCTCCAAAGTTTTCTAATAAATCCTCAATTTCACCCAGTTCCTCATTAGATATTTCTTCAAAATTAAAATCTTTAAGAATATTTATGGAATTATTTATTGATTCAAAGTTTTCTTTAAAAAAATAAATAATTCTCTCTGGAACAACTGATTCAGGATGATCAAAAGCATCAGGAACATAATCAATAGAGTTTAAGTTACCTAAGCTGTTATCAATTTGTATAATTCGTTTATTTTTTAAATTAATTTCATTAAAGTTTCTTTTATTTTCAATTAATTTAATATTTAATTCTGGGAATTCTTTTTTAGTTTTTTTATAGTTATCAAAATCTGATGTCACAATGATTCTATTACTTACTTTAACTTCATAGGATCTATCAAGGGGTTCGATTTTTTCTAAATAATTAGATACTTCTTTATTTAATTTTAAGTCAGAGATTTTTTCAATATAACCTCTAACTTCTTTAATTCTCTCTATAG
>CAYPLQ010000028.1:3760-11131 GCA_964411605.1 uncultured archaeon
ATAGAATTAGTTGGAAAAAAAATTCTCAGTTTAGCTTTACCATAACCTGTAAGAGCTCTTTTCTTTAATTCCTTCTGTATCTCAGAAAAGATTTGTTTTAGTTTTTCAGATTCAAGTACATTTCTACAATTATAATTATTTAAAATACTTTTTTTAACGATATCTGCCGATTTCCACTCACTTACCCCAGTTACTGTGGCTAAAGAATATATTTCACCGTTTTCTATTTTTTCTAAAACCTTTTCTTTTTTTTCAAAACCCTTTATTAATCTTTTAGCAGTTTTGTCTCCGATTCCATTTAATTCGTCCAAGGACTTAGTTTTTGATAGATCTAAGTTTATCATTATTAAAAAAAGAATGTTTAAGCAATAAAAATAAATCCATAGTTAAGTGAAACTATTAGTAAAAGTAGATAAATTACTTATAGAAATAATTAAAGACAAACTATTTTACGAGCTAAGCTAGAGGTTTCAGAATAAAAATAGATCTAATTGCAAAGATTAATCAATCACCGAAATTGTCTTTATTTTTCATCATCTTCTTTTAGATCTTGCTTTACAATTTCCATGGTTTTTTCTGGTTCTCTGTAGTATCCAACAACGATTTTTGCTACATCTTCGTAGTGCCTTATGTCTTTTTTTCTCATCCATTCTATAATCTCTTCTCTTCTTCCAAGTTCTTCTTTTATTTCTTCTTCACTCATTCCTTTTTCTTCCATGATCTCTTCAAATAGATTTGAAGACCCACTATATCTGAATTCATCTCTTGAGGGTATCCACTTAAAAACCTTGTTTGTTATAAGTTCTTCAGAATGTGGATCTAATTCAACAATTTCAACGATATTGTTACATCTTCTTACTCTTTCTCCACCAACTCGGGTTAATATTTGAATTGAAACAATATCAAGAGCCTCCATCATGGATCGAGGAACATTTAATGGTGGGTTTTCTAGTCTATGTACAACTGTTTCTATCGAATCGGCATGGATGGTTGAAAAAGTTGTATGTCCTGTAGACATTGCTTGGAATAAAACATAAGCCTCTTCTCCTCTAACTTCTCCAACTAAAACATATTCAGGTCTTTGTCTAAGTGCTGATTTAAGTAACTGATACATATCGATTCCTTTACCTTCTCCTCCAAAGGATTGTCTTGTTACATCAGGAATCCAATTTGGATGAGGTAAATTTAGTTCTCTTGTATCTTCTATTGTAACTATTTTCATTTCAGGAGGAATGAACAAAGAAATGGCATTTAAGCTTGTTGTTTTACCTGAGGCAGTACCACCAGCAAAGATTACACTTTTTCCATTTTCAACAGCTAACCAGAAATACGCAATCATTTGTGAAGAAAAGGTCCCAAAATCAACTAAGTCTGGAGGAGTGAACGGATCTTCTCTGTATTTTCTTATTGTAAAAGTACTTCCTTTTGTAGTTACTTCTTTACTAAGAGAAATTTGTATCCTGGAGCCATCGGGTAAAGTTGCATCAAGTAAAGGATCAGCTATAGATATATGTCTACCTGCTCTTTGTGCTAATTTTATAACAAATGAGTCCAATTTGTTTTCGTCTTCAAATAAGAGATCAGTTTCCAGTGATTCATATTTTTGATGATAAACATAGATAGGTATCTCAGGGCCATCGCATGAGATGTCTTCTATTTTTGGATCTTTCATTAAGGGATCTATTTTTTCATATCCATGAAAATCTCTTATTATATAATATAGTACTTTTTCTCTTTGTTTTGGATTTAAATTAATCCCAAATTGTTCCAGTAAAGTAATTATTTTTTCTTTTAGATGTTTTTTTGGATTTTCTTCTATTTTATTAAGATTAATATCCATAGTTTCTTTTATTCTTTCTTTTAATTCTTTATATATTTCTTCTTCGCTTTCTGAGAGCTCAGGTTCAAGTATCCTATATTTATGAGTATGAGTTTTTGGATTATAGGTTATTCTGATAAATGAATAGGGTTCGTTTACAGCATATTTTTCTACTTCTTCATAAGGAGCATCATCTGGTATCTCTAAGTCAACAAGAGGACCATGTTTTTCTGGAGAATATTCTTCTCTCTTCTCTTCTTTTTTTCCTATTATTTCCTTTATTTTATTGCTTAACCCTTTTTGTTCATTTATTTCTTTTTTAAGTTCTTTTAATTCCTTTAATTCATCCTCTGAGAATTTTATAAATCCATCTTCAACTTCGTTTGCTTTAATATCTGAAATTTGATTTTTAAACTTATAAGAGAATTCTTCAGGAGAAATAATCTTTTCTTCTTTTAAAATAGTTTCTTGAGTAATATCGGACTTATTGATGTATTTTTCTTCTCTTTTTAAGTTATGTTCTTCGTTTATATGAGTAATGTTTTTTCAAAAATCTTTTTTTACAGATTTCACATGTAAATTCTTTTTTTTCATTAGAAGACATATCTATCATCTAAAAGTGTTAAAAATTTTTTTGATATCACTTATTTTATTTCTGAAGGAATTTTTTTCTTTTATTCCTTCATTGATTTTTTTTCTTTCTCTAATTTGCTTTAATAATTCCCTCATATTCATTGGTAATTTAATAAACAATTTTTTTTCACTACCTGATTCTTCTTCATTTAATTCGATATTTGAAGTAAAAGTTAAATTATCGACTTCGATGATAATTTGATAAAGTCCAGGGAAAAGAGAATTTCTCAAGATACCATGTTTATCGGTTTTGTTTATTGATTTTTCTTTTATTCCCTTTTCAAAAGAAACATTAACCTCTTGTAATGGTTTTTCATCAGCTGTTAAAACCTGTAGTTTGATTTTAATTTTTTTAGATTCCTTTAATTTTACTTTTACTTTTTTTGATTCTTTACTTATTGAAATATCTGTTCCATTCGGTTTATAGCCTTCTTTTTTAACCCATATCCTATAGTCTCCATATTTTAGTTTCTTCTCAATTACACCTTTTTTCGTTGTTTGACCTATTCCAACTTTTTTCCCTTCCTTACGAACATCAATTGTAGCATCCTCGATTGGTTCACCTTTTTTGTTTTCAACTACTATTTTTAACTTGCCAATATCGGTTTCAGTTTTTTCTTGAGTCTCATCAATTAATTCATCTTCTTTCCAGAAATTCTCTGGTTTTTCAAACCTAATAGTTTTCATTGCCTCTTTTAGTTTTTTGGAGTTTTTGGAGACAATAAATCAAATGGGAACGATTTTTTTATGTCAATTATAGCGTTGTCTCTTCTAAGTGTGCCAAATTTTTCTGAATAGATACCTCCAACAATTTCTCCTTGTAATATTCCTATGCTTGCTTTTTTATTTTTAGAAACACCAAAGCCATTTATTTCTTTAATTTTTAATGCTTTTTCTAACTCATTTGAGTTTTTAACAGTTCCAAAAAAGGATCCGGCTGGAAATTCAATTTCTTTTAGTTTATAATCACTTAATTTTTTGTTAAATTTATTTTTTTCTTTTTTTAAATTTATTAATTCTTTTTTAGGTACTGAAAATGCTTTTATTGTTGTTTCATCTTTTTTAATCAAATTTTTGATTTCTTTGAGAATCTCTTCCCCAAATAAACATATTTCCTTTGTTTTTAAATAAGAAAACTCAATTTCTTTATTTAAAAGAAATATAAAATAATTAAAGT
Organism: uncultured archaeon; assembly: GCA_964411605.1. Classification (GTDB taxonomy): domain Archaea; phylum Halobacteriota; class Methanonatronarchaeia; order Methanonatronarchaeales; family Methanonatronarchaeaceae; genus PZKD01. The sequence continues at coordinate 7,390 of CAYPLQ010000028.1, forward strand.
CGTTTTCAGGGTTATTAATTTTTAAATAACCACTAAAATCTTTGTCAAGCCACTTAAGAGTTTTTTCAAGGCCTCTACCGCCAAATAAATTAGTTGTCTTTTTTGAACTTAGTTGTTTTTCTGGTGAATTCATTTCATTAATTAATTAATTTAGGGGTAGTAATTTTTTGTTTCTAAATAATATAATCTACTACATAAAAGATTTTTAGATACTAAAAAAGATTAATTTAATTAAAATCAAAAAAGAATTACTTTTCTATCCTTATGACTGAAAAAATAATAGACCCAAGATTATATGAAATTAAATTTGAAGAAAAAGAATTATCTTTATTTTTAGTTCCGACAGAAAAAAATAAGATGACGGCTAATTACATCAAAAAAAAGATATCAAAAAAATTTAATGTTGTACCTTCTATCAATGATTTAACCTGTAACCTATATTTTACAATCACAAAAAACAGAGTTCCAAAATTAATTGATTTTGTAGAAAAAACTGATTCAATTAAGGCTCTAGAGATTGATGACTTCAAAGAGAATGAAACAGAACTAGATAAGTGGTGATTTTTCTTGGCAACTAATAACGAAGAGATAAATAAGCTTTTAAGTAAAATGCGCTATATGTATTATCAAACACAACTTGATGGCGCTAAAGTAGATTTTAAGGAATTTATTAAGGGTTTAAAGAATGGGGAGAGTTTTAAAGGTATAATTAATACCCAAAAAAAAGTTGAGGTTAATGAAGGGCCTAAGGACTTTAAAGTAAATGATTCCTATATTGTAATAGATGATGGAGAAATCAAATTAATTGTTTACGTAAATAAGAATATTTTAACTGGTGAAGCAGCTTTTAAAAAGATAGAAGATCCTGATGAAATTAGGTATTCTAGGTTAAATGATAATAAATTAAATGAGATTCTTAAAAAGGCAAAGGAAGCAGATGTTTTGATCTAAATTTTAGGAGTCAAAGATTTTTTAGAGTTAATAAAAAAAGAAAAAATAATTTGGTTTTATGGGATCTAGGCTATGCTTGGTTCTTGAACTAATTCTTCTCCTCTTTCAGTTTCGAATTTTTCTGATATCTCTTTGTATTTTTCTAGTTCTCCTCTTTGTTCAGATGACCTGACTTTGTCCATTGCTTTCTCGAAATGTTTCATTTTTATTTTTATGTCTTTTATTTCTTCTTCTACTTCTTCTCTGGTCATATTGGTTTTTATTTTTTCTCTTAGAGCTATCATAGAAGCTTCTTTTGTAATCCCTTGTATGTCTGAACCAACATATCCATCTGTTTTTTTGGCTAGTTCTTTTAGGTCCACATCGTCGGCTAATGGTTTACCTTTGGTATGTATTTCAAATATTTTTTCTCTTGCTTCTTTATCAGGTTCTGGTACCTCTATGTGTCTATCAAGTCTACCTTGCCTTAATAAGGCTGTATCTATTAGGTCTGGCCTGTTTGTTGCAGCGATTACTATTACTTCTCCTCTTTCTTCTAAACCATCTAATTCGGTTAGTAATTGGCTTATAACTCTTTCTGTAACTTGTGAGTCGCTTGAATGTCCTCCTCTTTGAGGTGCAAGAGAATCTATTTCGTCAAAGAATACGACTGTTGGAGCAGCTTGTTTTGCTTTTCTCATGGGTGCGCTTACTGCTTTTTCTGATTCTCCTACCCATTTACTAAGTAGTTCTGGTCCTTTAACGGAAATGAAATTTGATTCTGATTCATTTGCTACTGCTTTAGCCATTAGTGTTTTACCTGTTCCTGGTGGACCATAGAGAAGTATACCTTTTGGTGGTTGAGTATTTATTTTTTCAAAGGCATTTGGGTAATTTAGGGGCCATTCAACTGATTCTTGTAGTTCTTGTTTTGGTTCTGATAACCCTCCAACGTCTTCCCAGGTAACTTCTGGAACTTCTACGAACACTTCTCTCATTGCACTTGGTTCTATTCCCTTTAGAGCTTCTTCAAAGTCGTTTTTTTCTACTTGAAGTTCTTCTATAACTTCTGATGGGACTTCTTCGGCTTCTATGTCTATTTCAGGTATTATTCTTCTTAAGGCGTTCATTGCAGATTCTTTGGTGAGGGATTCTATGTCGGCTCCTACGTATCCGTGTGTCCTTTCTGCGTATTCTTCTAGATCTATTTCATCATTTAGTGGCATTCCTCTTGTATGAACTTCAAGTATCTCTCTTCTTCCTTCTTTGTCTGGAACTCCTATTTCTATTTCTCTATCGAATCTACCTGGCCTTCTTAGTGCGGGGTCAACTAGATTTATTTGGTTTGTTGTTGCAATTACTACTACATCGCCTCTTGCTTCAAGTCCGTCCATGAGTGATAGTAATTGTGCAACTACTCTTCTTTCGACTTCTCCACTTACTTCTTCTCTTTTTGGAGCTATAGAATCTAATTCATCTATGAATATTATGGATGGTGCATTTTCACTGGCTTCTTCAAATATTTCTCTTAATTTTTTCTCGCTTTCTCCGTAATACTTGCTCATTATTTCGGGTCCGCCAATTGAATGGAAATTTGCATCTGTTTCATTTGCTACTGCTTTAGCTATTAGTGTTTTACCTGTTCCTGGTGGACCATGTAGTAGCACTCCTTTGGGTGGTTCGATACCTAGTCTTTGGAAAAGTTCTGGTTTTTTCATGGGTAATTCGATCATTTCTCTGACGTTTCTTAGTTCTTCTTCTAAGCCTCCAATGTCTTCGTAGGTTACTTGGGGAACGTCTCCACTCACTTCTTCCGCGGGTTTTTCTTTGATTTGGATATCAGTGTTGGGTCCTGGGATAATAGTTCCAGATGGTTTTGTTTGAATAACTTTGTAATTAATTGGGCGTCCAAAAAATTCTACTCTTATCCCTTGTCCTTTAGAGATTGGTCTTCCTTCTATTATTTTTCTTATGCCTTCTGGTGAGAGTTTTACGTTGACTTCTTCAGTAGGTGCTATTGTTATCTGGTCTGCTTTTTTTGCTTCTATTTTTTTGACACTGACTCTTTCTCCTATGCTTATATCGGCGTTGTTTCTTACGTTTCCGTCTATTCTGATTATGTCTTCAGGGTCGTCTGGGTAGCCGGGCCAGACTACTGCGGTTGCTTTACTGTTTCCTCTTATTTCAACGATGTCACCACTTGTTAGGTTTAATTTGTTCATTACTTGAGAACTAATCCTTGCTATACCTCTACCTGCGTCTCTGTGCCTTGCTTCGGCCACTCTTAGTTTTATTTCTTTTTTTGTCATTTTTAACACCTTTTAGTATCTTAAATTAATTCTTTTTTTCTTAAATTATTTATAACATCAAAAACTTTATTTCGGTTAATTTTGAGTTTTTTAGATAATTCTTCTGGACTTATTTGGCCATTTCTTAGAATTTGAATAAGTATTTCTCGTTCAAGTTTGTTTTCAGTTTTTTGATTTATCTCTTTCCTTGTTTCTTCTATTAATTTGTCTAATTTTTTACTCAGATATCTTTCTGTAATATGGATTTTTTTAAGTTCAGTTTCAATATTTCGTATAAGGGAAAATGCTTTTTTAAAGCTTTTTTTGTCATCAAGTTGTTTTTCGAGATTTTTTAGTGATTTGAATTCTTTTTCAATCTCTTTTTGAGTTTTTTTATTAAGATCTAAGTTTTCATAGTAAATCATGGAATTATTTTTTGATAAAATTAATTTAAAAACAAAGTCATCATTTATTCTGTAATATTTTTTTCTGCCATTTTTTTTGAAGTCTTCTATTAGGCCATA
>CAYPLQ010000028.1:11247-14196 GCA_964411605.1 uncultured archaeon
TTTAGGGTAAAAACCATAATATTTATATATAAATATTATGGTTTTTACCCTAAATATTAGTGTTACAAAAAGTAACTAAAAAGTGATTTCTAGTTTATCAAGCAACTCCTTATACCTATTCCTAATAGTTACTTCACTCACATCAGAAGCCTCAGAAATCTTCCTTTGAGTAATTTTTTCATTACACAATCTTGACGCAATATAAATCGCAGCGGAAGAAATACTGATCGGGTCTTTACCACTAATAACCTGTCTTTTCTTAGCCAAATCAATAACTTCAAAACTTTTTTCCTCAACGCAATCCCCAAAACCCAAATCACTCTTCAATTTCGGAATAAAAGATTCCGGAGTCACAGGTTTAAGAGGAATATCTAATTCATTAACCAAATACCTTTCAGCCCTAGCTATTTCAGTTCTCCCAACCCTCGAAACTTCTACAAATTCATCCAAAGTCCTAGGCACTTCATAAAACCTAGCAGCTATATAAAGCGCAGAAGAAGCAATAGCCTCAATACTTCTTCCCTTTATTAAGTTTTCACTCGAAGCTCTTTTGTAAATAACGGAAGCAATTTCTCTTATACTTCTGGGTAAATTAAGTTGACCAGCTATTCTCTGAAGTTCTTGTAAACCCTCAGATAAACTTTTCTCCTTACCAGAAGATGTCTGCATCTGAGAATGCCATTTTCTTAACCTAGAAAACAATTTTTTTTTCTTAGGCCCCAATTCCCTTCCATACCTATCTCTAAAACCAATTTCTGTTTTAAGCCCCTTATCATGTCTAGTAACTGTTGAAGGAGGTCCTGTCCTTCCCTTCTTTTCTTCTCCACTTGATGTAAAAGCACTCCATTCAGGGCGTCGATCTAAAAAATCCTCCTCTAAGATTAAACCACAATCCTCACACCTTAACTCATTACTTTCCTTTATTAAGTTTCCACCACATTCAGGACATTTTTTTTCTGTCATTTTAGAAAACCGAGGAACAAATCCTTCAACTCATTATATATAAAAAAGAAACTTATAACCTCTCATAACAGATCCAAAAGATTGATAAATGAATTCTTTCTTAGATACCAAAAAAATAAAATCACCAAAATAAAATTAATCATACTCAAATTCTTAATAAAACAAAAGCAAAAGGAGTGATTCCAATAAAACTTACTTTTTTAGGAACAGGTGGTGGGAGATTTACAACAATCCTCCAAAAAAGAAGAACAGGAGGATTTAGGATTGATACCGCACAAAACCATATCCATGTAGATCCTGGACCAGGTGCTTTAATATATTCTAATAAATTTGATCTAAATCCAACAAAATTAACTTCTATAATATTAACTCACTCCCACCCAGATCATTACAATGACGTCGAAGTTTTGATTGAAGCAATGACAAAAGGGGGAACAAGAAATAGGGGGACACTTCTCTCCAATAAAAGTGGTTTGACAGAAGTACAAGAATATGGACCCGCTGTCTCAAGTTATCACAAAAATTTACCAAATAGAACACATTTACTAAACGAAAAAAACAAATTTTCTCTTAAAAATAATGTAACAATTCATCCGAAAGAAGTGAAGCACTCTGATCCAACAACAATTGGATTTGTGATTGAGACAAAATTTGGAAAAATAGGATATACAAGCGACACAGAGTACTTTAAAGAATTACCAAAAAAATTTTCAGATTTAAGAGTCCTTATTGCGAATAATACTAGACCAAGAGGAGAAAAAATACCTCATCATCTTTCAACTAACGACACAATAAAGTTATTAAATCAGATAAATCCAAAAACCACATTTATCACTCATTTTGGGATGAAGATGCTTGAAACAGACCCCCAAAAGGAAGCTGAAATAATTAAAAAAGAAACTGGACAAAATTGTGTAGCAGCTCAAGATGGGATGAGTATAAGTATAAACGAAAATATTGAGATTGAAAAAAAACAGAAAAAGATAACAAATTGGTGAAACATGATTCCGAAAAAATATCAACAAAAAGAAGCGGAAGACAAATGGTACGATTTTTGGGAAAAAGAAGATGTTCATTCATTTGGTTATTCGGAGGAAAATAATTATATAATTGATACGCCACCACCTTATCCAACGGGTAATTTTCACGTGGGAAACGCCCTAAATTGGTGCTATATTGATTTTGTAGCAAGATATAAGAGAATGCGTGGTAAAGATGTTAGTTTTCCACAAGGATGGGATTGTCATGGATTACCAACTGAGGTCAAAGTTGAGGAAAATAAAGGAATAACTAAGAACGAGATTTCTAGAGATAAATTCATTAGATACTGCAAAGAGTTAACTACAAAAAACATCCAAGAAATGAAATCAACGATGAAAAAACTTGGCTTCAGCATAGACTGGGAGCAAGAGTTTGTCACTATGAAACCAGAGTATTGGCAAAATACACAGAAGTCCTTTCTGGAAATGGTTGAAAAAAACCAGATATATAAAAGTGAACACCCCGTAAATTGGTGTCCTAGGTGTGAAACTGCAATAGCCTATGCTGAAGTGGAGCATGAAGAAAGAGAGACCAAATTAAATTATATAGATTTCCCAATAGTTAATGAAAATGAATCAATAGAAATTGCAACTACGAGACCAGAATTGTTGCCTGCATGTGGAGCTATTGCTGTTAACCCAGAGGATGATAGATACAGAGATTACATAGGGAAAAAAGCAGAGGCACCATTTTTTGAACAAGAAATAGAGGTTCTTTCTGATGAAAATGTAGATCCTGATTTTGGAACTGGTGCAGTAATGATCTGTACTTTTGGGGATAAACAAGATGTGGAATGGTGGAACCAATATGACATAGATCTAAGGAAAGGAATTGATGAAAAAGGTAATTTAACTGAGTTAGCGAAAGAATTTGAGGGATATTCAGTTGAAGAAGGAAAAAAAGCAATCATAAAAAAATTAGATAAATTAGGTTTCCTAGAAAAAC
>CAYPLQ010000029.1:0-10559 GCA_964411605.1 uncultured archaeon
TCACTGCCATAGCAGAATTTGTAGTTCCTAAATCAATACCAAGTATTTTTTCAGACTTAGACATAATAAATCACCAATTTATGTTTTTTTGTTCAAATATAACACAAAAACAATTATTCCTTGACCTTAACCAAAGCCGGTCGAATAATTTTCCCATCAAACACATAACCTCGCTGAACAACCTCAACTATCTCATCATTATCTTTTCCTTCATCAACATCAACTTTTGCTATTGCCTGGTGCTTACAGGGATCAAAGCCATCATAACTAACTTCCCTAAGCCCTTCATCCCTTAACTTATCTAACAACAACTCCCTGATATTTTCAACACCCTCCAAGAAGTCTTCGTTAACTTCTCCACTGAAATCAAGAGCTTGATCAAAGGAATCAACAACATCAAGTAATTCATTAACCAACTCCTCTTTTCCTTCAACGTATCTTTTCTCAAGTTTTTCGTTCACTCGTTTCTTGTAATTCTCAAAATCGGCTTTAATTTTTTTAGCCAAGTTCTCTAACTCACTTATTTTCTCTTCCTTCTCCTCCAATTCATTCTTTAAGTTCCCTAATTCCTCGTTTTTATTCACTAAATTGTTTCGTAGAACCTCAAAAACACTTTTTTTCTCTTCTTCACTTAATTCACCGAAATCAAATTCATCATCAAAAACATCTAATTCATCAACATCCATCATGCATTACCTCACAAACCAAGTTCACTAACCTAATTTTTTATTTGTTAAATTATCTTAAATAAATAAGCTCAACACAAATAATGCATCGAAAAACAAAAATTTTTCTCATATAACCTAAGAATTTTTCTTTAAGAACAAAGATCCTTATTCCATGATTCTGTTCTTTATTTCAATAAAAATCTCCTTAACACCATCTTTTTTTATGTTTTTAGTTAATAAACCAGTTTTTTGTTTAATTTGTTTTTTATCACTCCAAGTATTTATTGCACAGACTTCTGTGTCACTTAATTCTTCTATAGCCCTAATTTCTTTTTCAATGTCTTGGACCTTGAATCTGGGGAAGTGTGGTCTTTTTTCCCTAGATGGATCATGTGCCAACACTATGGCGTCAGGATTTGAACCATGTAAGATGGAGACAGCTACTCCGGAATATGCTCTGTGATAAATCGAGCCTTGCCCCTCTACAAAAACCAAGTCCTTGTCTTTTAGAGAGGAGATTATTTCTTCTACAACACCACTAGCAAAGTCACTCGGGACTCTATCAACTACTATTCCTCTCTGTGCACCACATAAGATACCTGTTTGTCCAGTAGCTACCCAAGCTGCATTGAAACCTCTTTCAAGAGCTTCTTTGTATAACTTATATGTTGTAGTCATTTTACCAACGGCGCAATCAGTTCCTAGAACTAACACTGTTTTGTTGTCAAAATCATTTATTTCTCCATCAGCCACCTTTAAGTCCTTGAAACTAGGTGGTTTTCGTAAATCAATTAATTCAACATCTTTTTGTATTGATAATTTCTTTAATTCTTTGTTATCACTTAAAAACACATGTAAACCAGATATTATGTTTAATTCTTCATTTATAGCTGTTTTTATTTGATTTATCCATTTTTTTGGTAGTTCTCCACCTGCGGGGGAAACACCAATTACTAAAGACTCCGGTGATTTTTCTTCTAAGCAATCATTGAGGGAGCTATATATTTCCGTGTCTTTACTTGAATCTAGGTCAGTAATTATGTCTCCAGCTTTTTTGTCACTACAACAAGAATCTAAAACACCCACAACATTAAATAAGTCACTGTATTTGATTAAAGCTCTAGCGGTTTTCCCAGAATGCTTATTGAATTTTTCTTCAGCTAAAACAACAACTTTTTGCGGTAAGTCTAGTTTTTCTCTAAGTTTTTTTGCCATCATCTTTTATTTAAGGAAATTTTTTCTTTGTTTTTGTTAGTAGGGGAAAGATAAATAATTTTTCTCGAACATCCTTTACTCAAATAAAGATGACAGAAATAATTGATTATTACATAAAAGAAATAAATAAGCCCTTAGAAACACCTTTAAAGACGTTTAAGGGAGGTTCTGATGAAATAAATAATCTTTACTTTGTTTTAGAAACAGATGAGGAATTATTTGGAGTTGGTGAAGCATCTCCTTCTCTTTTCACAGGAGAAACAACTGGGACAGTTAAAGCTGCCTTAGAAGGGATTGGTGAAAAATTAATTCAAGAAAACCCATTGAAGTACAAAGAAATCATTGAGGAGTTAAGAAACAAATTTTTTTCGCAATATAGTGCAGTAACTGCAGCTGAAATAGCTTTATTTGATTATTTAAGCAAAAAGTGGAGCATTTCTTTAAGTAATTTATTTGGAGGGGGGAACGAAGAAATAAGAACCGATATAACAATACCGATTGCGTCTGTTGAAAAAAACAAGGAATTGATTCAACATTACTTAAACCAAGGTTATTGTTCTTTTAAAATAAAGGCAGGTAAAGAACCTAAAAAAGACTTGGATAGAATTAAATCTATTCAAGAAATAATTAAAAAAGAAAACAAGGATTTTTCTATTAAAATTGATTTTAATCAAGCGCTTAATCCGAAACAAGCAAATAGGTTCTTAAGTGATTTAGAGAACCAAGGAATTTTTCCTGACCTAATAGAACAACCTGTTCCTAAAAATCACTTAGATGCCTTAAAAGAAGTTAAGAAGAACTCATTTTTTCCTGTAGCTGCAGATGAATCGTTGTTCACACCCATGGATGCTTTGAGATTAATAAAGAAAGAAGCTGTAGATGTTTTTAATATCAAATTAATGGAATCAGGGATACTAGGTGCGTTGGATATAATTTCTTTAGCTAAAAACACTTCTATTGAATTAATGATTGGTTGTATGACGGAAACACAGGTTTCAATTAAGACAGCAGCTTCAATTGCTCAAGGAACAAATGAATTCAAATACATAGACCTTGATAGCCATAAATTCTTAGGAGAAAACATAAAAGAAGTGGAACCGGGACCAAGGATTGATTTAAGTAATGAATTAGGTCATGGTGTTGGAATAAATGATTTATGATATGTTTTTGTATAAAAAATTACTTGGTTTTTCTTTAAGTAATATATAAGTGATTAGGTGAGTGATTTGGAGAATCGATCTTTTAGGGATAGTGATGATTTAGGTGAATATGTGACTGTGTGGGGAATTGTGAAAGATGCTTTACCTATTTTGTTAATTACTTTGATTGGGAGTTTAGTTGCTGGAGTAGTTCTTGGTGGGATGGAGAATTCTTTAGAAAAAATACCTGGTTTAATTGCTGTTATACCAGCAATGCTTGATTTAAGAGGAAATATATATGGGGCTTTTGGTTCTCGCTTAAGCACTGGCTTACATCAGGGAGTTATTGAGGTTTTTAGTATTAGAGACAAAAACATCGGAAACGCTGTAGCAGTTTCTTTATTTAACAGTTCGTTGGTCTCTGTTTTTTTAGGTTTGATTGCATGGGGATTTTTGAGTGCTCTAGGTCTTTTTGTTATTTCTTTGTTTAAGTTGGTTTTGATTACTTTTTTGGCTGGAGTTTTTTCTGGTTTAGTCCTTACTTTTGGGGTTTTGTTGGCTGTTTTTTTTAGTTATCGATGGGGATTGGATCCGGATAATGTTGTGGGTCCAGTTGTAACAATAACTGGTGATGTTTTCTCTATTTTGATTTTATTTTATGTTGCTAAAATCGTTACTGGGGTGTTTTAGGTGGGTGAAGTAGTTTTTTGGAAGAAAAAACAGATTCTTAAGGAGATGTTGCCTCTTCTTGTTCTTTTATCTTTTATTGGTGTATTATCTGGGTTGATTTTGGAGTATTTTAAAGAAACTTTGTTGATGTATCCTCAGTTACTTGTTTTGATTCCTGTGATGTTGGGGATGGGTGGTAATATTGGAGCGATTTTAGCTTGTAGGATAAGTACAGCGTTTCATTTAGGTTACATAGAATTTTCTTTCTATAATAAGGTTCTTCGTAGAAACGTATTAGCTACTTTGATTTTAGCTACTTTGGTTTTTACTTTGTTGGGTTTGGTTAGTTGGCCGATTAGTGCGTTATTGGGTATTGGGGTGAATATTTCTTTGTTGCGTTTATTGGGTATTTCTTTGGTTTCAGGCTTAATCACTTCTTTTATAATAGTTTTAATTACGTTAAGCGGGTCATTTTTCTCTTATAGGTATGGTTGGGATCCTGATAATGTTTTATTGCCTGTGGTCACTTCTTTGGGTGATGTATCTGGTATATTGGTTTTTTATTTAATTGCTTCATTTTTTTTATAGCGAATAATTTTTTTTAGTTATTGGGTTAGTTTTTTTAGTCTCTTTTCGCCTTCTCTTGTTCCTTTTGCTATTAAGACATCTCGGTTGTTTAGTTCTGTTTTTGCGGATGGGTTATATATCCAACTGTTTTTTCGTCTAATCGCTACGACTTGCATCCCTGTTTTGGTTTTAATTGATAATTCACCGATTTTTTTTCCATTGGCTTCGGAGTTCTTTGATACTTGGGTTCTTGTTATTATGTCTTTGCTTTCTTGGATAGCTAAAGCGAGAACGGGGTGTAAGTCAATTCCTCTTAGCACTATGTCAGCCATCTCCATTGCTGCATCACTAACAACTTCAGATGCTCTTCCTAATCTAATTAAGCCACTTAGTTTCGTTAATTCGTTTTCTCCATAGTTTTGAGCGGATCTAAGAACCCACATCTCTAATTCGTTATTCATTTTATCCATTTCGTTTTCGAGTTCCCGTACTTCTTCGGAGATCTCTTTGTTGTAAAAGAGAACTGCTGAGTAAGCTAAGTCTGTTGCGAGTTCAGATATGTTCTTCATTTCTAAGGCGATTTCAGCTACTTTAGAACTTCTATGTTTTCTTTTCTCTATGGACTTAGGCTCTATTTCTTCATCAGTAATTATTTCGTGGAAATCTTTTCTGCCTTCATGGGAGCCTCTAGCAATGATTACGTCGTTTTTTTCTAAAATAGTTTCTTTTCCTGGATTATATATCCAGTTATCTCCTCTTCTTATTGCGATAACCCGGAAACCGGTTCTGGATTCAAGTTTTAATTTACCTAATGAATTATTTGCTCCTTCACCTAGTTTGACTTTTTTCTTAGAAATAACTTCATTTGCCTTCGTTAAGTATCCCTTGAATTCAGGCGGCAACTCTATATCTTCTAAAACAATATTAGCTATGTCTCCAGATGCATTTGATATCTTTTCAGCTGCTTCAGCAATTTGTAATATCCCACTCATTTTTTCAGCATCTTCTCTGTTTCTTGCACTCAAAATAGCAGAAATCCTTATTTCATAAATCAATTGATCCATTTTCTTTTCCAAGCGACTAACTTCGTTGGCAATTTCTTTGTTTCCAAATAAAGCAGCTGAATAACCTAAGTCAAGCATTAACTCTGACACATTCTTCATTTCAATTAATCTGTCCTTAACATTCTGAGGGCTATTACTAACCATTTCCTATAGAAAACTTTTTTCCCAAAAAACATAATTCCTTCTAAAAACCAAGACATAATTTTAAAAACTAATTCAGAATAAATAAGTGATTTAAGAACTATTATTAAGTAAAAAACAATTTTTAATTATTTATTTATTTGTTTCTTTTGTTCTCTTTCTTGTTTTTTAGAAATTAATTTTCTTAGAATTTTTCTAAATAAACTTCTTTTTTCTAATGGATCTTTTACTACTAAAACAGATGCTTTTGTTTTTGCAGCAATTTTTTCGGTTCGCTGACCGATGAAGTCATATAATTTACTTGTATGAGTCGGAGCTCCTAATAAAACCAGACCTGAGTTATTAGCTCTATTTATAATTGATTTAACAGTATCATTGTCTTTTATTATCTCTATTTCTGAATCACTATTTAATAACTTCTTTAAGTCCTTTAAGTAGCTTTTCACCATGTTTTCTTCTTCACTAGATGTAGATTCTGGAACCGTCATCACTAATGAAAGACTTGCTCCTGTTGCTTGAGCAATTGTGTCAGCCATTTCAACTTCAGCCCTATCGTAGGGTCCTCTGTTAGCAGCTACAACGATTTCATCTAAGCCCTCTGTTCTACGGTGCTTCAGAGCCGCTACCCTAGTATCAAGTTCTTTTTCAAGTAATTCATCAACGTGTGTTTCGAAAACTCTATGTAACTTAATTGGGTCTTCCCAATCAACCAAAACTAATTCAGTGTCTTCGTCAACTTTTTCTAATAAGGCATGTGTTCGGTTCCTAGTTAGTATGTGATCAAATTCAATTTCCTCTACTTTGTTCTCCAATTCCTTCTCTATGTAACCCAATATCTCTGGCTTAGGCTCGGTTTTCATTTTACATAAAGGAATTGGTGTAGGGCACTCTGTTATTAACAAAATCTCTAACTTAGCATTTATTTTATTAGCAAAAGCAGCTGCAATATCAAGGAACTCATTACTTGTATTTTCCTCAACCTCCACAACAATTTTGTTCTTTTTTTTCAGTAACTCATGAGATAATTTTTTTTCTTTATCCTCCAAGGACTTCTTGTATTCAACTCTCTGTAATTGATCACCTATATCGTGTTCCGGCTTGATTTCGACTTCATTGGTTCTTCGGTAACTGTACCAAGCTGCTCCAGCTAAAATAAATAAGATCGCGGAAACCTGTGATAAAAGACCCATGAAAGGAACTAATAATAAAGCGGCAACAGCTCCTAGGAAAGGAAGATATGGGGATAGTGGAACTTTGTATTTGGGCTTATACCACTCAGGATCTGCTGCTCTCAACAAAATAACACTTAGATTTAATAAAGCAAAGACCAAGATCCCAAAGGTTCCTCCTAACTTAGATAATTGATTTGTATCGAATACAAATACTAAAACAATCATTATAGCGCCAGTTAACAATATAGCCCTCATAGGTGTCCTGTATTTATTTGATAACTTACTTAGTTTCTTTGACATCAACCCATCTTCAGCCATAGCATAAGGAAATCTAGAAGAAGATAATATAGCAGCATTGGCAGTTGAAGTTGTAGCAAATATCCCTGCTAATGCCAAAACAGTTCCTCCTACTCCACCAAATAATATTTCCCCTGCATCAGCTACTGGCGTAGTTGTTGCTTTTATTGCTTCAATTGGTAACAAACCAGTAACAACCAACATAATAGCTACATATAGAAAAGTAACGAATAACACAGCTCCAAACATTCCTTTCGGAAGATTTTTCCCCGGTTCTTTTACTTCACCAGCCACTGCAGTAGCTTTAATAACACCTAAATAAGAAATGAAGACCAAACCAGTAGTTGAAACAACTCCCTGAACCCCAAATTCAATGAAAGGAGACAAATTCTGTGTATTCAAACCAAATACGCCCTTAACTATCAAAACACCTAATATAAGGATTAAGGCAAACACAACTAGGTTTTGGAGAAAACCACTTTTTTCAGAACCAAATAAATTAAGAAAGACTAATAAAACCCCACCTACCAACGCAACAATTAATGGAGAAATTGGCCAAAAAATATTTAAATAACTCGATAAACCAGCTAAAGCAAACGATCCCTTAAACACTAAAGAGATCCAGGCACCTAAACCAACAATAGTCGCAACCAATGGTCCTTGAGCTCGACTAACAAAGAAATACGAACCACCTGCCTTCGGCATTGCTGTAGCTAACTCAACTGCACACATAGTTGAAATTAAAGCTATAGCACCTGCTATTGCAAAAGAAAGAGAAGCTGCAGGACCAGCAGCTTCTGCAGCAGGGCCAGGCAAAATAAATATCCCAGCCCCAATCATAGTTCCAGCTGTCGTAGTAAAAACAGCTAACGCCCCCAAATTCCTATCTAATTCAGTTTTTTCCTCAACAGGCACCAAAAACCACCATACATAGTGATTAATAAAGATTTATTTTTAATAAACAAATAGAATCACAGACATTTATTTAAAATTTAAAGCCTTAATCACTTTTTGTAGAAAATTATTTAACAAAAAATTGTTTTAGTATATTTAAATACTTTTTTACTTAAATAATCAAAGAAATAATTTTTGATAAAGAACTCAATTTTTTAATTAAAAATGATTAGTGAAATAAAAAAACGGAGAAGCATAAGAAAATACAAACGAAAAGAAATACCAGAACAAGATCTCAAAGAAATCTTAAAAGCTGGGGCCTACGCTCCATCCGCTCGCCACCGCTACCCATATGAATTAATAGTGGTTAAGGACGAGGATATGAGGAAAAAGTTATCAGAAACCACTCCTTATGGAAGTTTCTTGGCACAAGCACCTGTTGGTGTAGTAGTTGCGTCAGAAGAGGTTGAGGAATGGATAGAGGATGCATCAGTTGTTGCAGAAAACATTCAATTGGAAGCAACAAACCAAGGACTAGGTAGCTGTTGGATCCAGATACGTGGACACACTAAGGAGGGGAGGGAATCCGAAGAAATCGTTAAAGAAAAACTCAATATACCAAGGGATAAGAGAGTAGAATGCATAATCACACTGGGTTATCCTGATGAGGATCAAGAACCGCATAGCTCAGATGAACTTAACGAAAGAGAAGTTTACTTAGAAAAACACGGCAACGAGTATTGAAACAAAAAACCAATTTTTTTATCTAAATAGTTGAGAAGACATCTTCTTAAATCATTTGATTTAGGTAGGGGTAGTTCACTAAATGATTTGGCAACTGATTACGCTTCCAGTGGCAATGTAGGTGGTGTAACGTTAATATATAATACGATGAAATATGTTGGCCAAACAGCTTCTCCTTTGTTTTTAGGAATTGTTTTGGGTTTTTTTAGTCGTTCTGTGGTTTTTTTGGTTTCTGGATCCCTTGGTTTAGCATTTGCTATAACTTACTTATTTTTAAGTGTTTTTCGTGAATAATTTTAGTAAAACCTAGGAATATGTTTTCTTCAATAGAACAATTGTTTAAGAAGATAACATAGATGAGGGGTTTTTGATGAAGTTGTTTTCGGTGGTTGCATTGGCTCTAGCGTTGGCGATGGATTCTTTTGCTGTAGCAGTAACTAATGGGTTATTACTTGAAGAACAAAAGCTTCGACATGGAATAAGGATTTCTTTTTTCTTTGGAGCTTTCCAGGGCCTTATGCCAATAATTGGGTTCTTAGCTACCTTACAAATAAAAGACTATGTTCTTGGTTATGGAGAAATAATAGCAACAACATTACTGTTCCTAATTGCATTGAGAATGATGTATGAGGCTTTATATGAGACACAAGAAAACATCGCGAAGTGCGAGGACATTAAATCAGTTTTGGTTTTTTCAATAGCTACAAGCATAGATGCATTAGCCGTTGGGTCATCACTAGCTTTCTTAGGAACACAAATAATTTGGCCTGCCACAATAATAGCAGTTATTACCTTCTTTGTTTCATTAATTGGGATTTATTTAGGTGATCGATTAGGAAAATTATTTAAAGGAAGAATAGAGATCCTGGGTGCTATTATATTAATAATAATTGCGATCGAGACATTATTAACCTAAAGTAGTGTTTTTTCTGGTATTTAAGTATTTGATTTGGTTATTTTTCTTGGGTCTTTTCTTTTTAAGTCAGGTATTTTATCATATACTTGGTCTGTTGATATGATGAGTTTGTTTTTGTCTTTTTCTAAGGCTGTGGCTGCGTGGTATGCGTCAAAGATGGATGTTAGTCCATATTGTTTCATTAATGTGAGTGCTACTAAGTCAATTTCTTTTGTTGTTTCTATGAAGTTTAGGTTGTCGATAGCGGTTAGGGCTCCGATTCGTGAAATAATTTCATCAAGCTCTGTTCCTTCTTTATGTGAAACATAATATAATTCGTGGAGGCATTCACAGGAGGCTTTGACTTCTCCGTATTCTCCATTAGATGTGTTTTTAATGATTTTGACTGCAGTGGGTTTTAGCCAGTCTTCTTTTTTGATGTAAGAAAATAATAGGTCTGTTTCGATAATCAGAGTTGGTTCCTCCGTTTGGCTCTTTTTTCAGCGTCTTCTTTTGCTGTTTCTTCTGCTAATTCTTTTAGTTCTTTGTTGGTTTTTTCTGTTTCTAGCCATCCTTCGGCGTATTCTTCTGGTTTTTCAGGAATTGGTATGATGTTGTAGAAGGATCCTGCTGATACTATGATGGCTTTTCCTCCACGTATTCCGGTTTCTTTGGGTAGGGTTAGTCTTCCTCTATCATCTACGGACACAACAGGCATAATAATCCCACATAACTAATATATTCCCAGATATATAGATCTTACCCAAAAATTCTAAGAAAGGGGAAATTAATTGATTGGCAACTATACAAACATTGATAACTTGAGAAATTTTTTCTTTGGGTTTGCCTTGACGGGATAGGGTGGGTTTTTGGTGTGTTTGGGTGTTTTTTTGAAAAAATTTATTTGTGTATGGACATATGTGTATACATAATAGAGGGTGTTTTGTTTGGTAACCAAAAACATTAGCTTAAAAGAATCTGCATACGAAAAACTAAAAGCATTAAAAAAAGAAGATGAGAGCTTCAGCGATGTAATAGAAAGATTAACTAAGAAAAAAACACCAAGCTACGATGAATTCACCAAAATAATCTCA
>CAYPLQ010000029.1:10569-13852 GCA_964411605.1 uncultured archaeon
CAGCAAAGGCAATAAAGGAGCTAAAAAAACAAAGAAAACAAAAACAAGAAGAAATAAAAGAAATAATAAAAAAACTAGAAAAACAAAAAGAATAAACCAATGATAGCGGACACAAACTACATAATAGACCTTATACAAGAAAAACAAAGAGCCAAAAACAAAATCAAAAAAATAAAAAACAAAAATATCACTCAAAAACTCTGCACACCCGTGATATACGAATTACTCGCAGGCATAGAATACATTGGCTCAAGAAAAGAAAAAATACAACTCGATTCTTTAATCAAAAAATTCCCCATCCTAGAATTTGATATCGAATCCGCCAAAATATGTGGCAAAATAGACGCAGAACTACGAAAAGAAGGAAAAAAACTAGGACAAATAGACCAACAAATCGCCTCCATCGCCATATCAAACAAAGAAACCCTCCTAACCAACGACACCGACTTCAAAAGCATAAAGGAAATATTCGACCTCAAAACTGAAAAATACTAGAAACCCTACCCGATGGGTCTTATTAAGAATAGAGCAAGAACTCAATTTTGCAAGCTAGTTTTATCTAGGCGACTAAGCTCCTTTCCATTCACAGAACTAAAAGACAAATTAGAGCACCGATTAAAACGAGAAGAAGCAAATGTTTACTTGATTAATGAATACAACACATCAAAAACTTGTCCAGAATGCGACTCCACGGACACAGACAGACTCAATCAAGGAAAATTCAAGTGCCTAAATTGTGGCTACGAAGCAAATGCTGACTATGTTGGGGCAAGAAACATTGTCGGGAGAGGAAGTAGCCAACTCAGTATATCTAGGTTGGAGGGGGCGGTTCCGTGAGACACACACGGAGAAGTGACCCTGCCCAGAAAGGGTACCTGTAAAGGTGTACAAAATCCTAACCATGACCCTAAACTAAGGTGGTTTAGGAGAAGCTCGTCCCTTTCAAGAGACGAGATGAGGTCACGAAAACCAGAAACCAAATAAAAAACCTCACCCAAATAAACTAAAAAATTAACTTCTTAACCAAAAACCCTCCTTCCCAGATCCAGGATTTAGGTAGGTGAGAATGTCACAGAAAGTAAGAAAAGCTTTAATGTTTTATTAAATATAAATTACAAATAGAAATGGAAATAAAAACCGATAAGAGACTAAACAAATTAAAAAAAGTACTAAATAACTTTAATATCTACGCAGCAATGGTTTACGGGAGCTATATAAAAAATAAAGAATACAATGACATAGATATAGCTGTTTTCACGGAAAAAAACGATGTCATTGAAATAATAAAAGAAGCTCCTGGGGTTTTTGACATAAAAAAATTCAATGAGCTACCGCTCTACATAGCACATAGAGTCCTTGAAGAAGGCGAATTATTTTATCTAAAAGACAAAGACAAGTTCTATGATGACATCTTCTCCTTTATTAGAGAATGGGAGGATTTCAAACCACATTACAAAGAATACCTAAATGGAGTTAAGCAAAATGGATAGAGAAAGAATACTAACTAAATTGGACGAATTAAACAATTATTTAAAAGAAATAAATGAAGATTACCCAGAAAATTACAAAAGATACCTAAAAAATAAAAGAAAATACGAAAGACTGCTCCATCTATCAATAGAAGTCGTGATCGATGTTTGCTCTCTAATCCTTAAAGAAAAAGGCTCTGGCGTCCCCTCAGATACAGGAAAAATATTTGACGAACTAATAAAGGAAGATGTCTTCGAAGAAAAATTTGGAGAAACATTAAAAGAAATGAAAGCCTTCAGAAACATATTAGTACATAGATACGGGGAGGTTGATGACAGGAAAACATATAATCAACTAAATAACTTAGATGATTTTAAGGAATTCAAGAAACACGTTCTAAATTATTTAAAGGAAAACTAAAACAAAGTGAGAAATTATGACTATAGATAGTCCATTAACTTGCTATATATGCGGAGAAACACCTGAAGGAGCTAAAACAGTTGATTTAGTGGGCTGTCTAAAGGACAGAAAAAAAGCAAGAGAACGTTTCAAAGAAAAATTTGGAACAGAACCCCAAGGATATCTTTTCATCTGCGATAATTGTAGACAAGAAAATCCATCTTATGCTAAAAATGTTGAAGAAAAATATGGAATAGTTAACTCCCCCTAAACATAAGTTACCTTAATAAATTAGAGAGAAAAACACCTCTCTTAGGGTCTAAAAAGAGTATTATCAAAAATATCAAGTATAATGTGGCTAAAAACATTTAGAGAAAATTTTTAGATAAAAAAGAACTGATATCATGCTTTTAGAGATTATAGTTTCTAAAGAAGCTTTTTGTGATTTATCTACAAGTTTTTTTTATCTTATAGGTTGAGAAGACCCCTTTCTTAATCTTTGATTTAGGTAGAGTTAGTTCACGTGTCTGAGAATTATTTTTTTTGTT
This sequence comes from uncultured archaeon, assembly GCA_964411605.1. Lineage (GTDB taxonomy): Archaea > Halobacteriota > Methanonatronarchaeia > Methanonatronarchaeales > Methanonatronarchaeaceae > PZKD01. The sequence continues at coordinate 12,987 of CAYPLQ010000029.1, forward strand.
TCTTTTCTTTTTTCGAGTGACTTGGGAGATGATTAAATTGGTGGGGATATTTTTTTTTGGTAAATTTTATTTATTGTAAGGGCTTACATTATTTTAAAGGTTGTAAATTATGGGGTTGAATAAAAGAATACCTGTTTCCGAGGAAAGATGGAAGGAACTCTCTAGCCTTAAGGAACCCGGTCAGACATATGATGATTTACTAAAAGAATTGGTGGAAGTGAAGAAAAAGAAGAAATTGTTTGAGGATATTGAGGAAATTAAAAAAAATCAAGAATATCATGAACTCGAAGAGGTCTAGGAGTCGTGTTATATGATATCTTGGTTTCTGATGAAGTAAATGAATTAGTCAAGGACTTAGATAAAAAATCGGCGAGAATAATAAAAGATAATTTAAAGAAACTAAATAAACACCCGTATCCGGGGGAAGGTAAGGGAGATAAAGAGAAAATTAAATGGAAAGGAAAAGAATTACATAGATTACATATTGGAAGGAGTTGGACAGCTTTTTATTCAATAAATGAAGAAAAAAAGGAAATTAAGGCCCATAAAGTGATGACGATAAAAAGAGCCCATAAAGAATACGGAGACATCTGAACCAAGAAATTTAACCCAGCTCCTGTGGAGGGTTTCAGGTAATAAAAGACTTTTTTAAACAATTATTTAGTTTAGAAAAAAACAAAGTTTCTCAAGACAAGATTTTTTAAGCTATTTTTTCTTATAGAAGAAATATTGTGTTTCAATGATCTTTGAAACATTTATATGTATTGAAAGATATCTTTTGAAATGAGGTATGAGGAAAAAAGAACGAGTTTACAGAGAAATCCTTTACCAAGCACTGGAAGAGGAAGAACGAAAATTAACTCAAA
>CAYPLQ010000030.1:0-2093 GCA_964411605.1 uncultured archaeon
TCTAGTAGTTCATTGTTTGTGAGGAAATAACATAGGTTGCTCCAATTACTGGGGAAGTATTTTTTACCTACCTCATATGTATTGTTTCTTGGTAAGTGATCTGTGTAAAGCATTCCTTTGAGGATTTTTTCGTTTTTAATTAATTTTATTGTGATTTCTGCATCTAATGAGGTGTTTATTCCTAATAAAGCAAGTTTTGCGTTGCTGTAGCCAAAGTAACCGGTTTTGTTTATTTCGGTATTTAGGGCTGAAACAAGTGTTTCTGCATCAATTAGGTCCTTTATTTTTATTTCGTTGGCTTTGTATTTCTTGTAGACTCCATTAATGTATTTTTCTGCGTTATCAATCATTCTTTGGCATTCTTTTTTAGTTAAGCTATGTATTTTGTTCCATTCGGTTGAATCAATTATTATTTGTTCTTTGTTTATTCCTTTTGCTATTATTCCGGTTTTTATTTGTTTTCCGTCTCCTGTTATTGGTTTTTCGTTTGAGTAAGTGCAGCCATCTATAGTTATTCTTCCGTGGCTGTATCTTTCTCTTGGTATGGTTGTTTCTTTTATATCTAATACGGGTTGTTTTGTGTTGTTTAGTAATGTGATGTTTTTTTCGATGAATTGGATTGGTGTTTTTTTGGTTATTTTGTTTGTTGAGTCCCATGAATGGTATTTTGCTTTTCCGTAGACGAGGAATGGGTTTTTGTGGGCTGTAGTGGTGTTTTGGTTTTTTTGATAGAGGTGCTGGATTGTTTTTACTTCAGTGTTTAGTTGTTGGTTTAGGTTGTATTGTATTGTGCTGTAGTAGTTTTTTATTACTTTTTTTATGTGTGCTTTGGTGTATTGTTTTGTTCTTCCGTTGTTTAGGGCTTTTATTGTTTGTTTTTTGATTTTTGTCCATACGAGGTTTCTTGCGTCATTTAAGTGGTTTTTTTGTATTTTGTGGGTTTTTTGTTCTACGTCTTTTAGTGTTAGGGCGTGTCCGTATATTGAGGCAGTGTTTTCTTTTTTTGTTGCGTCTAGGTCTTTTTTGAGTTTTAGGTGGTTTATGAATTCTTTGGTTTTTCCGTATAGGTATGTCCATGTGTCTATTGCTAATCCGTGTGGTCCGGTTTCTATGAATCCCTTGTTTTTGAGTTCTTGGTTCCATGTTTTGTGGTTTTTTTGTGTTTTTGTTGTTGCTTTTGCGGTGGTTGGTGCTAGCAGTAGTAGTGTTATTATTGTTGTGGCCATCACTATTTTTTTAAAGGAACAATATCTAGAGCACATGTTTTTACCATATATGCTAAACATTTCTTGTTTCACTTAAAACTTTAGCACAAATATGCCAAAAATATAAATAGTTTCAACTAACACTCATCCCTAAACACAAATACCAAAAAAACAACCAATAAAAACACCATGAAAACAAGATTTAGATGTCCAAGCTGTAAAGACACAATATCAATAGAGATACAACAAACAACCAACTACAAAGTAAAATTCAAAAAAGACGGATCCGCAAGCAAATACAGACAAAACATAGAAAACATCGAAATCACAAAAAAATGGAAAATAAACCAACTATACAAACAAATATTCCAAAAACTAAAACCAAAACTACAAAAAGGAATAAAAAAACAAACCCTTCACCAAGAACTAAGAAACAAACACAAAATGGACAAAGACCTCAAACAAGCATTCATATCAAAAATAAAAAAAGAAGGAGTCATAGAAAAAAACAACCAATACTACATCCCCACATAAAAAATAACCTAAAGAATATCAGTACCAAAACTACTACTATAAGAACCAACAGAAACCTCTTCTTCCTCACCAAACACCTCAAAGACAGCGCTGACCTCAACCCTCACATCACTTTTTTCATTTTTTCTCAAATGACTCACCCACCAATCACTGATCATCGAATTATTAAACACCAAAGAACCATTCAACTCCCTAACAGAATCCCCAGAAACAATAACACCCCTATCAGTAGAACCAACACCCATCTTCAAATCATTAAAAAAAACTTCGTACTTAATCCTAGAAACAGGTACATCAAAATCATTAGGATTCCGAACAACAATCTCTGAATCAACAACAGACTCATTTTCTCCT
>CAYPLQ010000030.1:2103-13744 GCA_964411605.1 uncultured archaeon
GACCTAACCTCTTCTATAACCAAAAAAGTAGTACCACCGAAACCAACTTCCCGTTCCTCACTAAACCCAAATTGACCAACGAAATCAGTTTCCACAGACCTACTTAACCCAGGAATATCCAAACTAAACTCAGTAAAAAACAAATCAACAACCAAAACAGGATCAACTTCAACAACAGAACTCTCATCATTCCTCAAATGACGAACCCACCAATCATTGATTCTTGAATTATTTATACTAGCAACAACATCAACAACAAACTCACCCTTCTTCAACTTAACCCCATCCTTCTCCCCACCACCAATCTCAACACCACTTGCAGTGATATTATAACTAACTCCAAGATTACTCAAACCAAAGCCTATTGGATTAGGATTATTTACCTTTACCTCAGCAACTAACTCAGTACTTTCCTCACTAACATTTCCCCAACTAAGATCAACTGATTCAACACTTGGTTTCTTTATTTGATTAAAATAAACAGCACCAGCTCCACCAACAACCAAAACCAACAAAATAACAATAAAAACCTTACCTAACTTACCCACCAAACAACACCTCAATTTACCTAATAAGCTCCAACAAAGAAGGTCCTTCCCTCATCTTTTTTTTGTAATCAACCGTCTTCAAATCACTATAACCAGTTCCCTCAACACAAACATCAATTGCCTTATCCTTATCTCCCAAATAATCAACTAAGCCCTCTTCCTTAGCTTCCTCACCCAAGTAAACCTTTCCTTCAAAAACCTCTTCATCACCACTTAAACCACGACTCTCCATGACATGTTGCTTAAATTTATTATTAATCTCCTCAAGAACCCTTTCCCTCTGATTCTCCTCTTCCTCACTAGGCTCCAAGAAAGGAAGACCAAATTCCTTGAACCTGCCCTCACTCTTAACATCCAAATCAATACCTAATTCCTCCAAAAAATCCGACAAATCAGGTCTAATCGACAAAGTCCCAACACCACCAACAGTAGACAACTCATCACAAACAATCTCATCACAACTACAAGCAACCCAATAACCACCACTAGCACCAATTTCTTTGATACAAGCAACCGAATAAAGATCAAGATCCTCTACTAAATCACCAAGTTCCTTACTCAAAAAAGGTGAACCACCAGGCGAATTAATCACCAAAACCAAGCCCCTATAACGCTTCTTGTCACTAATTTTCTCTAAAATAGACTTAGCTTTCTCAATAGGAGATTGAGAAGGAAGAGGAGAAAACATACTCTGCCCACCACCCATTATAGTTCCTTCTAAAGGAACAACAGCTAATTTATTCTTAAATTTATCCCAAAGCATTTTACTTAAATAAACATGTACCTCACTATCATTAATTTCTTTCCAAAAAACAACAAAATTTTTTTTAAACTAATTAAAAGATTTACTTATTTAAGGATAAAAAAATCCTTAAGTAAAGAAGGAGGAGACCAAAATATCGGATTCAGAAGGAGAATTAGCACGTGACCTCGGCTTCTTAGAAGCCTACACATTGGGCCTAGGAACTATGATTGGTGCAGGTATCTTTGTTTTACCCAGTGTAGCCGCCCAAGATGCAGGTCCAGCAAGCATCATCTCTTTCATCGGTGGAGGCTTAATTTCTTTACTAGCCGCTTTATCATTATCAGAATTATCTACTGGTATGCCAAAAACGGGAGGAAGCTATTACTACGTAAACCATAGCTTGGGACCATTGTTTGGATGTATATCAGGATTTAGTATGTGGATAGGATTAATGTTTGCTTCAGCATTCTATATGCGTGGATTTGGGAGATACATAGCATCAAATCCCTATATGATATTAATTGCAGCATTAATAATGGCGACACTTCTTGTAGGAGTTAACTATAGAGGTGTAAAAGAAACAGGTTCATTACAGAATGTTATTGTGATATTATTAGTTGCTTTAATATTTGTTTTTATAGCATTAGGAGTTTTTTATGTAGATATAAATAATTTAACTCCTTTTGCTTCAAAAGGATGGAGTAACGTCGCAACAGCGGTTGGGACATTATATGTTAGTTTCATTGGTTTTGAAGTAATAGCATCCAGTGCAGAGGAAATAAAGAACCCAGAAAAAAATTTACCGCTTTCAATGATAGCTGCAGTACTAACTCCAACTGCATTGTATGCATTAGTTATGTTCGTTAGCATAGGAGTTCTCTCCACCCCTCAACTAGCACAATCAACAATACCTGTAGCAGATGTAGCAGAAATATTTCTTGGGCCTGTGGGAGCAATTGCAATGGTAATTGGAGCAATTTTTGCAACCGTATCAAGTGCAAATGCCTCAATTCTCTCAGCAAGTCGAATAAACTTCGCGATGGGTAAAGACAAGATCTTAACTAATTGGTTAAACCAAATTCATAACAAATACCGAACCCCTTATCGCTCTATAATTGTAACAGGAATATTTATATTAGTATTAATAGCTATAGGAGTTGGAATAGATATTTTGGCAAAAGTAGCTGGTTTTGCTTACTTAATAACTTATTTACTTGTTCATATATCCTTGATAGTGATGAGGAGAGCGGATGTAGAGGGATACGAACCAAGTTTCCAAATACCACTTTATCCAATACTTCCAATAATAGGAATAATTTCTTCAATAGCAGTATTAGCAATGATGAGTACATTAGTAAAAGCAATTGGATCAACAATAATTGTATTAGGAATTTTTTGGTATTTATTTTATGCAAAAGACAAAGCACCAGCAGAAGGTGCCTTAAAAGAAGCTATATCAAAGGAAAAAAAGGAAAAAGAAGAGGAAAAATACACAATAATCTTACCAATAGCTAATCCAGAGACTCAGCGTGGATTACTAAAAACCGCTACAGCTGTGGCAAAACAAAAACCAAATAGCGAAATAGTAGCTGTAAATGTGCTTGAAGTTCCTAGCCAAGTCAGTCCAAGCCAAGCTAAAGTTTTTGAACAAAAAAGAGTAGAGAACCAAAAAAGAATTCTTTTACAAGCTAAGGACATAGTAGGAGAAGAAGATGTTTACCTAAGGACAAGAGGCTTAATTAGCAAGTCAATACCAAAAACAGTTTTGGATGTAGTAGAACAAGAGGAAGGAGACGAATTAATCATTGGTTGGGAAGGAAAATTGAGCACAAGAGACTATATTTTCGGTTCAAAGATAGATGTAATTGTAGAAGGTTCACCATGTGAAGTATCTGTCGTAAAAGTTGGTCCCGCAAAATTCAATAACATAGTGGCATTAGTTGGAGAAGGACCAAATGCAGCTTCAGCAATCAAAAAAGCCTATGATTTACACAAATACAATCCAGTATCGAATCTAACTTTACTAAATGTTCAAGAAAAAGATCCAGAGAAAACTGATCAAGTTAAAAAAGGAAAACAACTAATCAAAGAAAAAGCAAAACAAGCAAATGTCCCTGAAAATGAATACAAGGAAAGAGTAAAAGTATCAGATAACATACAAAGAACCTTAATAAATCAAGCAGATTTATATGACACAGTTTGTTTAGGAGGAACGAGGAAAACTTCCTTACCTAGAACACTCTTTGGCACAATACCAGAAAAAATAGCTCATGAAACCGATGACACCGTAGTGATGACAAGAAAACAACAACCAAAAACATTTCTAAACAAAATAAAGACAAAGATCCTCAAAATTCTGAGATAAACACTTTTTTTATTTAAACCTATTTTTTCACCTCAAATCAAAAAAGTCATCTACTATTGAAAGAAATAATTAATCGGGTTGTTTGTTATTCCAGGAAAAACACCTAAAAAAAGAATCAACATAAATAAATCCGAAAAAGCTCGTAGCGATGAACTAAATACTTTTTCCAAAGAAGTGGCAAAAAAAATAGATCCATCAATCCGAAACAAATGCCTAAAATGTAGGGGAACAAAGAAATTATGTGGAAAACAACGCTGCCCAGTACTAACAAAGTACTACAACACCCAACAAAAACAAAAAGACTTTAACACAGACCACTTAGACGGTAACTCACCTCCTTCAATCTTCATTGGAAGACATAACTACCCAAAAGTCAATGTAGGCCCAATGGTTCCTCCAGAAAAAGGAGATACCTCAATTTATTCCCAACCCGAGAAATGGTTTGGAAAAGCAGAAATAGATGACATAGTTAGCTTTAGAGGAAACTTGGCAAGAGGAAAAAAGAAACTAAAAACAGGAATAGAAATAACTAACCAATTAGACAGAGACACACAAAAAACAAGATTTATGGCGTTATTTGACGAACCAACCGAAACAGAAGTATTGTTCAATAAAAAATTAATTGAAAACCTAAAACTGGATCATAAAAGCCAACCATATGGACCATCTGGTAAAATAAGAGAACTAAATTACGGAAACTCAAGAGCAAATCGAAAAATAGAAAAAATCTACTACGACGATGACCTAAAATCAAACAAAGCAATAAAATATCTATATAAAAAAAATGTACCAATATCAAAGATCCAAGACATTTTTATGGTAGGAGGAACAGGATTAAAAGAAAATAGGCGATTTGTACCGACAAGATGGTCAATTACCGCAATAGATGACACAATAAGTAAATATCTAAGAGAAGAAACTAAAAAAAGAGAAATAATACCAGAATACGAAGTATATAGCGCTAATTATTTAGATAATCAATGGTTAGTTATTTTTACACCAACTCCATGGCAATACGAATTAATTGAAGCATTTTATCCCGAAACAACGTGGAATCCCTCCCGAAACAAAATAGCTATATTTGGAGATCATGAGGGCCTACAAGGAAGAAAAGAATACGCTTCTCTCGGCGGATGCTATTATTCAGCTAGATTAGCTTGTGGAGAAAAACTGAGAGAAAAAAACAAACAAGCAGGTGCAATTGTCTTAAGAGAAGCACATCCAGGATACATCTTGCCCGTAGGTGTATGGCTAACAAGGGAATCCGTTAGAAATGCATTAAAAACAGAACCAAGAAAATTCCCCAACAAACAAAAAACACTGGCCTACATAAACCAAAAAATGGATTTAGAACTAAGTACTTGGCTCAATGTCTCAGAATTACTAGGAAAAAAGAAACAACAGAAACAACTAGGGGATTTCAATTGAAAATACAAAAAAAACAATGTAAATCAATTCTCTCTTCTTCAGGGATATATGGAATAGATTATTCAGTGAATCCATACATTGGTTGTCAACATAATTGTAAATACTGTTACGCGACTTATATGAAGAAATTCACTGACCACAAAGAACCATGGGGAGAATTTGTTGACATAAAAACAAACGCAAAAGAAGTTCTAAAAAAAGAAATCAGGAAAAAAAAGAAAGGAAAAATCCTTCTTTCATCCGTCACTGACCCATATCAACCAATAGAAAAAAAACAACAAATAACAAAGGAATTACTAAAAACACTAAAAAACACGTACTATGATGTCAATATCTTAACAAAATCTGATTTGATAACAAGAGACATAGATTTATTTAAAGAGTTTAAAGCAAACATAACAACTGGCTTCACAATAAATTACTTAAACGACAGTGATAGACAAAATTGGGAACCAAATGCATCAGAGATAAATAACCGAATAAATGCACTAAAAAAAATAAACAGAGAAGGAATAAACACATATGTACACATAGGGCCTTATTTACCAGAAATAACTGATTTAGAACAAATAACAAAAGAAATTGAACCCTATGTCGAAGAAATCCAAATAGAGAACTTAAACAAAAGAAACAAAAAACAAATAAAGAAAATTATACAAGAAAATTACCCCCACCTCAGTGAGGCCTATAGAGAAATACTTGAAACAGATAAAAGAAACGACTCTAAAGAGTTAATTAAAAAAGCAAAAAAACTAAAAAAAATAACTAATAAAGAAATAAGCGTATTTATAGACTAAAAAAACACTAATCATCAATTACTTTTGGAACAACATTCCCCGCATCCTCTAGTTTTAAGACACTAGGATTTTCACCCAATATTTGTTTTGCATCACCTATAGCATCAGATAATTCTTCAAATGGCCTACAAAAACAATCACTGATTTTTTCATCTTCCAATTGACTAACAATAAATAATTCATGGTTCTTAAGGAATTTGAGTAAGTTACTTGATTTATGTTCACCCAAAGAATAATTTGTTTCGATATTATCTATAACTTCAAATGGATCATTTCCCTCACTAATAGTTTCATAGAACTTCTTTGGACCAATCCCGTTTCTGCATTCACTAACTAAAACCAAAACACCCTTATCCTTTAAGGCGATTTTTCCGTTTTCAAAGCCCTTTAAAGACTGATAAAGACTACGATTCAACGGCTCCTTTACTTCCGCAATAACTAAGTCATATTTTTTATTTATTTCTCGAGAAAAAACTTCGTTCGCAAAAGGAACCATTTCATTAAAAGAATCAAAGAATTCGCCACAACAAACACTATATATGTTAGAGGAATCACAGACAGAATTAATACTACAGAATTCACTGTCCAAGTACTCCATAATTATTTCTGAAGCTTCAACCATGTCTAAGTGAACAGGGTTGTTTTCAAGAGATAAAACACGGCTTTCTTTTTCTAAAGCGAGTTCATGGTTTTCTTCAACAGTTTCCCAAGAACATACTCCAGGAACTAATGATTTTCTTCCACCTGTGTAGCCAGCGAAGTAATGAGGCTCTACTGAATTAATATTAATTACTTTGTCGTATCCAATCACTTCTTTATCCAAAAAAACAGAGGTACCATAACTCGTTTCCCCAACCAAGACATGTTCGTTTTCACGGCACCGATGAATATATGTGTTTTCTCTAAGATCCTCATAGTATGGACCTAGGATATCTTTCAATTCCCTTTCCTTTGGCTCACTATGAGTTCCAGTCGCAATCACTATACCTAGTTCCCTATCAAAAAAATCCTTGTTTCTTGAATCAAAGTATTTTTCAAGAGCACATAAAAATTCCTTTGAAGGAGTAGGCCTATCAGCATCATTCAATATCAATAAAATTGAGTCTTCTGTTCCCAAAAAACCAAATAAATCACTGTATTCAGTGCCAACTAAGTCATTGAAACATTTCTTGATTTCTTCATACCCAATTGATGGTAAATCTATATTAGGTGAAACTACATCCATCTTCAATAAGAACTCTTTTTTGTTTTCTTCAAAGCTCTATTTTTCTTCATTAGGTATCTGGATGGTTTGATTAAGGTTTTCCAGAGACTCTCTAAGTTCTTCAAGGTATCCACCATAGTTACTCCAGTTACCACTTCTCTGAGCATTGATTGCGTTATAATAATTTCTTAGAGCTTGCCTAATATTGCTTTCTATGTCCCCTATATCTCCATCTCCAGGTGCCTCACCAATCAATCTATCAATTCCTTTATCCAATGTTTCAGCCATTACAACATTATTTCCATTAGAAACAATTACACGCCTCAGTTCAGGAATAGAACCCTCATCTGATCTAATGAACACAGGCTCAACATAAAGCAATGAATCATCCAGAGGAATAACCAATAAATTACCTCTAATAACGCTACTGCCACGCTGATCCCAGAGAGTAAGTTGCTGTGAAATTGTAGGATCCTGATCAATTCTGGCTTCGATCTGACTTGATCCATAAATCAAATTCCCTTTAGGGAATTGATAATGAAGTAATTCACCATAATTAGGTTCATCACTTCTAGCACCAATCCAAGCAATTAAATTATCTCTATTTGATGGCGTGAAAGGCTGAATTAACATGAATTCAGTTTCATTACTTTCCGGCAATGAAATTGAAACGTAATATGGTTCAACAGGGATTCTCCTATTCGAATATTTTTCTCTAGGAATCTCCCACAGATCTTCTTGATTATAGAAAACAGTTGGATCCTGCATATGGTAACTACGGTATTTTTTCATTTGTATACTGAAATAATCCTCTGGATAACGAATATGTTGCCTTAAATCACTAGGCATATCTTCTAGATCCTTGAAAAGATCTGGGAAAGCACTTTTCCAAGAATTAATTATTGGTTCATCTTTATCAGCTATATAAAAATCAACTTCTCCACTGTAGGCATTTACAACAACTTTCACTGAATTCCTGATATAATTAATCCCATTCGTTGGTTCTGAATACGGATAACGACTTGTTTTAGTGTAAGCATCCATTATCCAATAAATCTGTCCATTTTCAACAACAGCATATGGGTCTTCATCGAGTTCAAGGAAAGGAGCAATATTACTTATCCGGTCCCTGATATCTCTATTTATCATTATTTTACTGTTCTCATTGATGTAATCAGTTAAAAATAAATTAATTGAACCAAATCTATATGAATAAGCTAATTTATTCATTAAATTTAGTTCTACACCACCACTTCCTTTGTAACTGGTGTAAACATTTCTTTCACCCATTGGGTAATCAAATTCTTCCCTATCAGTATCAACAACAGCATAATCACTGTCTTGTGTCCCATAATAGACCTCAGGCCTGGTTAAATTAATTTTTCCAGTCGGTGGAATATCTCTCAAAAACAACTCAGGAGCCCCTTCCTCAGTTTTCTCATTAACAGGACTCATAACAGCTCCATATCCATGAGTGAACACTAAGTGCTTATTTACCCAAGTACGGGCTTGTGGTGGCAACTTACTGGTATCCATTTCTCTAACAGACAACATAACTTGCCTATATCCATTAGATTCATTTAAGGTGTATCTATCAATATCTTGGATTTGTTCATAAGTTGTTTTTAATGCTCTATAATCCCATAACCTCGTGTTTTCAATTGTTTTTTGGTTATTATTTAGTTCCGCTAAAGAAATATTTGTATTAGCCTCAAAGTCATTTTCAACCACATCATTTAAAGCAAAACCTCTTCTTGTAAACTCAATGTTGTTCTCTATGTACGGTTCCTCAACACTTAACTCACTAGGATTAACCTGAATACTCTGAACCACTCCCGGCAAAACAGAGCCTCCAACAAAGGCTACAACTAACAACAAACCAACCAAAATAGGCAAAATCCTAAAACTCCTGTTCTTGATGTTATAGATAGAGACTAAGGCACAAATAATGGATAAAACCAACATAATCCAGATAACAGGTAAAACCACATTTATGTCAGTATATCCTGCACCATAAACAAATCCTCTATTAGAATAAAGAATATTAAAGCGATCCAAATAAAAATGAATCGCTAATAACCCAAAAAAAGAGGCAGAAAGAACAGATAAATGAGAAATAAATTTATTTGGTAATTTACTAACAGAATTAACTTCTTCACTCAAAGAAGTAAATAACTTAGCAAACACAAAGAAACCTGACAGAAACACAGCAATTAACAACAGATTCTTCAATAAAGAAAAAAACGGCAAAGAAAAAACATAAAAACCAACATTGTATCCAAAAACTGGGTCACTCACAGAAAAAGGCTGTTGATTAAGGAAAAGAATAATTTCTCTCCAATTACCACTAAAACCTAATCCAACAAACAAAGAAAAAATCAATGCTCCAATAACTAAAACGAAATCAAATTCTCCCTCACCAAGATATCTTTTAACGTATCTCAGATTTAAATAAATCAAACCAAACACTAAAACAGTTCCAAGTAAGAAAACACCTACTCTATAAAACAAGATCCTAGAAAACACACTTAGATAACCAATAGAACCAAACCAAACCCAATCAGTGTAAATAGAGATCAAGGAACTTAATGCAATTAAAGCACCTAAAACAATGATCCCAAAAACAATTCGCTTATTTTTCATAAATAAAAATAAGGTCTTCAACAAAATAAAACCAACTAAAACAGATGACACAAAAATATGATGCCGTCATTATAGATGGTTATGTAGATGAACCAAGCTTATTGGGTGTTCCACCATACCTAGCTCCGGAGCCAAGGTATATTGCAGGAGTAATGGAGCAACAAAACCTCGATTGGACCTACCAAACAATTGACCAAGTTCGTAAAACAGAATTACCAAAAACCAAGCACCTTCTTGTCTATGGTGGAGTAACGGTTCCCGGTCAATACCTTGGAGGCACACAACTAAAGAAACGAGAAGCCAAAAAACTCGCACAAACAGCCCCAACCACCTTCCCAGGATGTCCATCAGCCCGATACCAAAACATAAACCAATCACACTGCAACAAAAAAAAAGATCACTCAGCCTCCTATTACTAATCCTTAAAGGGCAATAAGGGCAATAAAACTGATAGATGGATAAAACCACATGAAAGAGAAAGATGGACAAAGAAAGGAAAAAAAATAATAAAAAAACATCCCTTAGAACCAAATCACTTAATGCTAGAAACAGGATTATACAGAGGCTGTCCAAGGTACTTCAACAAAGGCTGTTCTTTTTGCAGCGAACCATTCTATGGGAAACCAGTTTTCCGAGAACAAAAACACATAGCAAACGAAATAAAAGTGTATCACAAAGAAGGAATAAATCACTTTAGGTTAGGTGCCCAATCCTGTACAATAAGTTACAAAGCAAAAGGAATAGGAGAAAAAGATCCTCCAGAACCAGTTCCTAAGGAAATAAAGAAATTATTCAAAGAAATCTGGGAAAAAGCACCAAACATAAAAGTACTTCACTTAGACAACGCAAACCCAGCAGTAATCTCAAAATACCCAAAGAAAAGCAAAGAAATAATTGAAACAATAGTTAAAGAAACAACTCCAGGTAATGTATTAGCTTTTGGACTAGAAACCGCTGATAAAGAAGTAATACAAAAAAATAACCTAAATACAACACCAAAACAAACAATAGAAGCAATAAAGGTAGTGAATAAATTAGGAAAAGAAAGAGGAAAAAATGGCTTACCAAAACTATTGCCCGGATTAAACTTCCTTGGAGGATTAAAAGGAGAAAAACCACAGACATACCAAAAAAACCTAGATTTCTTAAAGAAAATAAAAAAACAAGGCCTCTTACTTAGAAGAATAAATATAAGAAAAGTATTGAGTCATCAAAAGAACTTTAAATTAAATTACAAAAAGGAATACAAAGTATTCAAGCAAAGGGTTCGAGAACAAATAGATAAACCATTATTAAAGAAAGTTGCGCCAAAAGAAACAATTTTAAGAGATGTTTTTTTAGAAAAAAAACAAAAAAACAAGGTATTTGGGAGACAAATCGCAACTTATCCATTGTTGGTAGGAATAAATCAATCACTAGAAACTAATCAATTCATAGACGTAATCATAACAGATCATGGTTACCGAAGTGTAACAGGCTTAAAACATCCGATTAAACTAAAAGAAACTAGTTTCGATGAACTAAAACAGATACCTGGAATAGGTAAAAAAAGAGCAGCAAAATTGTTTCGAAAGCAACCACGAAATAAAAAAGAACTTAAAGAAACAATAAAAGAAAAAGAAACACAAAAATCTCTTTTAAAGTATTTAGAACTAAATTAAGGAATTAAGAACTAAATAAAGTCTCCAGCACTCCTAGAATTTTTTCTTCACCAACATCAGTTAGAGACAAAACAATTTTTTCTTAGGTTAAGAAACTAAGTAGTTCACTAAGGAGTGCCAGCTTCTTCTTCATGCATAAGTTTTTAGTGAAACCAAAAATTAATTGCCTCGGAATAGATGGGGAGATTTGTTTATGAAGGATATGCAGAATAAACCACTATCAAGACGTGAGTTCCTAAAATATACTGGA
>CAYPLQ010000031.1:0-13743 GCA_964411605.1 uncultured archaeon
CGTGTTACTGAGCAGTTTGCCGGGTTCACAAAGAACCCATAACTCGCATGGCTTAGTCAGATCCCAATAGCAGTGGCCTCTGGCAGGATCAACCAGAATTGAAGAGGCGGGAGCCTCTTCACCAGTCAAAGTTGTGCCGATCTGCTAAAACCTACATCAGATCCAAGGATTCCGCTGGATGCGGCTGACTTGGACCCTCATCAATTTTGATTAGAGAAAGTCTGAAACGCAACAAATGTAAATTTCCTATTAACTTATAAAACTTTCCTAGTTGGTTTCAACCAAGGCAAACATATTGGTTAAGTAATGTTGTCTTGGCTTTAATTTTCTTGTTCTATAAAAATATAAACCTTTCGTTTTTGATTATTTCTGTAATTTTTGGTACCTTGAAAGAGCTTTTTTGAATTCTTTCTCATCGAACTCAGGCCAGTATACGTCAGTGAAGTAAACTACTGCATCAGTTGTTCTCCATAAAAGAAAATTTGATAATCTCTTTTCTCCTCCGGTTCTTATTAATAAATCTACTTCTGGTAATGGTTCTTTGTCTCTTAGGTGATGTGGGTAAAGGTACTCAGTAAATTCTTTTTTTATTTCCTCTATTGTTTTTTTATCTTCATTTAAGTCTTTAATTATTTTTTTTATTGAATCAGTTATTTCTTTTCTGCTGCCATAAGCTATTGCTATATTAAAATAGAAATTGTCATAGTCTTTTGTTGATTTTTCGGCTTTTTTTATAGCTTCTTTTACCTGATTTGGTAATAGATCTACTCTTCCTATTGACCTAACTCTTATCTTGTTTCTATGGATTCTTTGATCCTTTGGTATTTTATTGAATTCTTTGGTGAATAAATTAAATAAATCTTTTAATTCGGATTCGTTTCTTTTGAAATTTTCTGTAGAGAAAGCATAAACCGTTAAATGTTTTATGTCTGTTTCTTTGCAGAGATTAAGTACTTTTTCGGTTGTTTCGACACCTTGTTCATGTCCTTTGTAAGCTGAATTACCTTCTTTTAGTGCATATCTTCTGTTTCCATCTTGTATAATTGCCAAGTGATTTGGTACTGGTTTTGTTTTGTATGCCATAAGTTAATCAACAATATTAGATTTGTTTTTATTTAATTATTTTATTAGGGTACATCTTTCTTTGAGCTTTAACTTTCACTTACCTCTCATCAATAAATTTTTGAATGAATTTAGTAAATAAGAATAGGGTATATGTCTTCATTTAGTTTTGTTCACACAGCTGACCTACATCTTGGGTATAAACAGTATGGTTTAATTGAAAGGTTTAGGGATTATGGTGATGTTTTTTCTGAAGCAGCTAATTTTGCAATTGAAAATGATTCTGATTTTTTCTTGATAAGTGGAGACATTTTTGATGATAGAAACATTGATGCTTCAACTTTTTCTCAAGCACATAGAGTTTTGAAGAATCTCAGAGAAAACGACATAAGTGTTTTTGCAATTGAAGGAAATCATGATGAAGCTTTTTATAGTGATGGGATGAGTTGGCTTGAAGCTTTAGATTATCAGGGCTTAGTTAATTTAATTAAAGTTAAATCTAAAGGAAAAATCGATTTATTAGGGGATTATAGGGAATTTGAGGTTAATAAAAAAGAGGTAAGAGTATTTGGGTTGAAATATGTTGGTGCTAGGACAAAGAAATTATTGAGGAAAGTTAAGGATGAAATACAAAAAATTAATCAGAAAGAAGGGGAAGTCGATTTTGTTATTTTGATGATGCATTTTGGGTTGGATGATCAGGTTGAAAAAGATCTGGGAAGAGGTTATTCGTATGATAAAGTTGTTGAGTTAAAGGAATTTGTTGATTATTTTGCACTAGGCCATTATCATCTTCCTTATGTGGTTGATGATTGGGTGTATAATCCTGGTAGTTTAGAAAACACTAAGATGGATGAGGTAAACCAAGCAAATGGTTTTTTTAATTACGATGATGGTGCTGAATTTATAGAGGTGAATAAAACTAGGGAGTTTGAAAACATCAGAATTGAGTTAGGGGGATATGGAAGCAGGGATGATTTGTTAGATAAATTTGAGAGGGAAAAGAAAAGAATTGGTTCTAAAGATTACAGAAAGGAACCGATTGTTAATGTGGTTTTTGAGGGGGATTTGAGGTTTGAAAGAGATGAGTTACCTATCGAGGAAGTTGAAGAGGTTTTTTCTGAGGTTTCTTTGTATGTAAACACTAATGTTAGGGTTAACCGGGAAGAAATTGAATTTGATAGGTTTAAAGAGAATAAGAGAAGAAAAATTGAGAAAAAAGTGCTTAAAAAATTAATTGAAAGAAATAGACCAAATTTAGAGAATAATTCAGAAGTAATTTCTGAGACACTTATTGAGACTAAAAATATGGCTGTTAAAGGAAGTGGGGAGGATGTTATTAAGGAAATTAAAGATTGTTTTGATGTAATAAGTTCTAATAATGACTCTGAAAGTAGTGATGAGGGTAATAGAACTTGGAATTGGAGGGAGGCTTATTAGTATTGATTATAAATAGTGTTTATTTAAAAAACATTAAATCATATAGAGAAAGCAAAATTGAGTTTGAAAGAGGTGTTAATGCTATATCA
This sequence comes from uncultured archaeon, assembly GCA_964411605.1. Taxonomy (GTDB): domain Archaea; phylum Halobacteriota; class Methanonatronarchaeia; order Methanonatronarchaeales; family Methanonatronarchaeaceae; genus PZKD01. The sequence continues at coordinate 2,592 of CAYPLQ010000031.1, forward strand.
GGTGAAAATGGTGCTGGTAAGTCTACTATTCTGGAATCTATTGGTTATGCTTTGTTTGATTTTTTGCCTTTTTCCCAAGAAAAATTTATTCGGAGAGGGGAGAATGAGGGGAAGGTTGTTGTTGAGTTTTCGTTAAGAGATTCTACATTTAAGGTTACTAGGAAATGTAATTCGTCTGATCATTTTTTGACAACTGGAGATGGGTCACGGGAGATTGTGTCGGGTGTGAAAGACGTGAAGCGTTGGGTTTCTGAAAAAATTGTTTCTGTTGATAAAGGTGATTTAAATAAAGTTTTTTCTAATGCTATAGGAGTTCCACAGGGTAAATTTGTTTCTTCTTTTTTAGAACCAAGATCTGCTAGGCAAAAAATATTTGACCCCATATTAGGGGTTAGTGAATATAGGGAAGCATATGATGAACTCAGAGAACCTCTTAATGAAGTTGAAGAAAAAAGAAATAATCTAAAAGAAGAAATAATTGAATTAAATGGTAAAACAAGTGATTTTGAAGATAGAAAACGCAAAAAAAAGGAAGTTAAGAAGGTTTTGAAGGATAAGGAAAAAAAGTTTGTTGAGAACAAAAATGAATTAAAAGAATTAAAAGAAAGGAAAAGTGAACTAAAGGAGTTAAAAGAGAATATAAGTGATTTAGAAAACGAATTAAAGGAGAAAAAAAGGAAAATAAAGGATTTGAAGGAGAAAAAGGAAGAAAAAGAAGATGAAGTAAGAGAATCTGAAAAAGCAAAAGAAATTGTTGAATCATTAAAAGAAGATAAAAAGGAATTTGAAGACATAAAAAATAGATTAAAGAAATTAAAAAAGAAAAGAGAGAATTTAGAAGGTGATAAGGAACTTAAAAATTCTTTAGAGAAAGATTTGGCTAAACTGAAAGAAAAAAAAGAGAGGATGAATGAAGAGATTAGTGAGATAAAGGAAGCAGAGTCTAAGCTAAAAAAATACAAAGAAAAACTGGAAAAGTATAGGAAGTTGAAAGACAAAAAAAATGAATTAATAACGGATATTAAAGCATTAAAAAAAGATAAAGAAGATTTAAAGGATAAAAAAAATAATAATTTAATTCTGCTCTTGAACAAGGTAATTGCCCTATTTTTGAAGAAATTGAATGTGATTCTATTGATAATATGGAAAATTATTTCAACAAAGAATTAAAATCTATTAAAAACAAATTAAAGCAATTAAAAAATAATAAAAAAGACATAAATGAAGCTCTAGAAGAATTTGATGTTAATCCTGAAAACAAGATAGCGATATTAAAGGATAAGGTGAGTAAAAGAGATAAAAAAATCAAAAAACTCCAGAAATTAGAGGAAGAGATGGAAAAGAAAAAAGAAGAGATTAAAGATTTAAAAGTAAAAGAAAAACTAGAAAAGATAAAAGAAAGAATAAAAAAACTAGAATCTAAAAGAGATGAACTGGAGAAATCTTCTAATAGATATGAAAGAAAAATAGAGACTGCTGAATTACTTGAGGATAGAAAAAATAAATTAAAAAAAATAAAAAATCAATTAAAAAAAACAAAAAAAGAAAAAAACGAAATCAAGAACAAACTTGAAACTATTTCTAGTTCCTTTTCACGAGAAGAATTTGATGAGGTAACAAAAAAAACTGAGAAGTTAAGAGATAAAGTTGTTTCATACAAAAGAGATATTCAGAATCAAAAAAATAGATTAAATGAATTAGAAAAGGAAATTAATGAATTAAAAAAATTAGTTAAAGAAAAAAAAGAAAAAGAAAATAAATTAGAGGAAGTAAGTGATTTATTGGATTTTTTTGAATTTTCTAGATCTACTTTAAAAGAGGCAGCTCCACATATAGCTCAAGCTTTTGTTGATAGAATAACAAAAGAAGCTGATAGATATTATAAAAAAATAACTGATGATTATTCACAAAATTTGAGATGGAGTAAAGAATACGAAATCTTTATTAAAAAAAGTGGTCGTGAAAAAACTTTTAATCAATTAAGTGGTGGAGAAAAGATGGCTGCAGCAATTTCTGTTAGATTATCTCTTCTAAAAACTATTAGTGAGAGTAAAATAGTTTTTTTAGATGAACCAACAGAAAATATGGATGAAATCAGAAGAGAAAAATTAGCTAAACAAATTCAGGGAATTGATGGATTTAATCAAATATTTGTGATATCTCATGATGACACCTTTAATTCTGTTATCGAAAACGTGACTGAAATAGAAAAAGAAAATGGAGTTAGTAAGGTTAAAAAGATGGGTGTTTGATTTGCCTCTTGATAGAGACATAGTGTTAGAAAAGATTAGAGAAAAAAGAAAAGAAATAAAGGAATTTGAATCAAGTAGAAAAAAAAGAATTAATTCTTATTTAGATAAAATACAGCAGTTAGATGAAGCCAAGTTAAGTGATTTAAAGGGTTTTTGTGGGGCTAAACCAATTGAATCTGGCGGAATCATTAAGGAATTCAGTCCCTCAGACATCGAAAACTGGGTTATTGGTGCATTAGATAAAAAAATTGTGGGAGGAGTAGATGGTAGCCAAATTATTCCTATTAAAGAATATGACATACCAATTGGATTAGCAAACGCTGTTTTGTGTTTAAATAATCATAAAAAAAATCAAAGCAATAAAAAGAAAAAAATTTCTCTTGTCACACCCAATGATTTTGATTTATCTGATTCATATTCTTTTTCAAGTGAAATAGTTAATGCTGAAAGAGATGAATTGGAGAGAGAAATATCTACTGAGTTTATTCAAGAAGGGATGGAAGATAGTTTTATTTTGCTTGATGGTGCGTTGGTTTTATCTCATGCAAACAAGATGAGAAAAAAATTACGAAAAAAATACATAGAGGGCATAAAAAATCTTTTGAATAAATCAAAAGAAAAAGAAGTTCCTGTTATTGGTTTCATCGAAACAAGTTATAGTTGTGATTTAATTCAAATGTTAGAATCTGCTGAGATATATTGTGAAAAAAAAGGAGTTTATGATGCATTGATTATTAGTGAATTATTAAGTGATGGTGACAGAACAAAGGTCTTCACTTGCCATAGGGATGATAGTAGCAGTGATAACCAAACACCGGTTTTAGCAAGATACGGTGAATTCCAAAATCGAATTGCGTTCTTTTATCTAAAACTTGGAGGAGATATATGTTGTAGAATAGAATTCCCTCGATGGTGCTATGAAGAAGGTTATGTCGATCAAATAGCTGATTTGGTTAGAGCAGAATCGTTTAAAGGTAATGGTTATCCTTTAATCCTAAACAAAGCTCATAAAGAAGTTGTTATAAATTACAGTGAAAAAGAAAAATTTGAGAAAATCATCAAAAAAGTGAGCAATGGAAATACAGGTCTAAAAGGACATAAAAAATCTTGGGAGACTAAAAATGTACGTTGGTAAAATTAATAGAATTTTTAATTATGATAGATGGTTGGTTAGAGTTTCAGATAAAGAAGAAGCTAGGAAAATCCCTATTGGGGATTTTGTTAAGGTCAATGATGAGTTAGTTGGTGTAATAGTTGGAAACCACCAGGATGTTCCTGATGATTATTTAGCAAAAGATATAAGCGGAGAAGTTAGTGATAAAATTTTTATTGATGAATTAGAAGAAGAAAAAGTTTATTATAAAATATTAGGCATTGGAAGAAAGAGTTCAGAGAAATATGGGGTCAAAAGACCTCCTTCATTAAAAGATGAGGTACACCGAATGAGTTCTCAAGAAATACTGGAATTCCATTCTAAAAAAAATGGTTTTAGTTTCAGTTATTATTCAGACATAATTGATTTTGAGAAAATAGAGCCAGAGATAATTATTAAGATTTTAGATAAATTAGATTCAGTTTTTGAAAAAAACCCTGATTCAAAAAAAATAATTACTGCTTTAAAAAAACATACTAGGAGATTGAAAAATTGACTCGGGTTGGAGTTGTTGAATCCTCAGAAAGAAATCAAATAAAATTTGTGACCGAAGAGAGATTGCAGAGAGGGAGTTTTGTTTATTACAATGACCCCAAATTAAATGAATCAATTTTGTGTAGAGTGAGAGGTTTTGAGACTATCGAAAAAATACCTACTGAATTCTTGGATCCTGATTTAGATCCTAATGAGGCTGCAGAAAAAGCTGGCTTTGATTTAGATGAGGTTGGGAAATTTGCTGTTGAGGCAAAAATAATTGGATATTTCGATAGTGAATTAAAGGAATTTATTAACCCAAAGATTTCGCCAATTTCTGGTACAGCAGTCTTCAAGGCTGATAAAGAGATTCTTCACCAAATCAATAAGAGAGAAAAAGATGAATCTAATAGTGCATATATAGGTAAAGTCGTTAATTCTGACACGGAACTTGTTTTAGATGTTTCTGATATTGTTTCAACTCATTTAAGTGTTTTAGCGAGCACAGGTAGTGGTAAATCGTATACTGTTGGTGTTCTCTTAGAAGAGTTATTGAAATCAAAGAATGGAGGTTCTTGCGTTGTACTTGATCCTCATGGAGAATATAGGGAGTTAAGTGGTTTGTTGGATAAAGAAAGACTAAAAAACTGTGGTGTCTTAGATGAATTTAAGTTTAGGGATGAATCATTTCCTGAGATCGAGGTTTTTGATGATGAAGAAATCAAAGTAAAAATCAGTGATTTGTCTTTTAATGAATTAGTTTCAATAATTGATGACGGTAGTTTGAGTGAAAAAATGAGGCATTATTTCAGGAAGGCATATGACGAGGTCAGGAACAAAGAGTTCACTAAAAGAGAATTATTAGATGAAATACTTAATCTTGAAGATGAAGATGGAGAGAAGTTAATCGATTCTTCTCAGCATTCTTCTACGATAGAAGGACTAAAATGGAGATATCGTGATAGTGTTTTAAATAAAAAATTTTTCCAAAATTACACTAAACTGAATCTGGATAGGCTCTACCAACCCAGAAAAATCTCTGTAATAGATCTATCGAATACAAGTATTCGGGACCAACAATTAATCTCTAGTGTCATATTAAAAAAAGCCTTTAAAGCAAGAAAAGGCACAGAGAAAGGATTCTATAGTGAAGGAGAGATGTTCTTACCTTATCCAGTTTTCACGGTAGTTGAAGAAGCACATAGATTTACTCCGTCAAGTGGTGAAGCAAAGTCAAAAAATATTCTCAAAAAAGTTTTGAGTGAAGGAAGGAAGTTTGGAGTTGGAGTGTGTTTGGTGTCACAGAGACCCAGTAAACTTGACTCGGATGCATTGTCTCAATGCATGTCACAAATAACTATGAAATTAATTAATCCTCATGATCAAAGGCACATAAAAGAATCACTAGAGAGTATGAGTGAAGAATTAGTTAATTTATTACCCGGACTCTCTACAGGAGAAGCTATAATGAGTGGTAATGCTATCAATACAGCCGTAATTGGAAAAATTAGGAAAAAAATCACTGAGCATGGTGGGACAGGAATTAGTGATCCTTCATCTCAATGGAAAGCTGATTTAATTGACGAAGAACCTGATAGAGAAAAAACTGATGTCTTTGAAGATGAAGAACATAATTTATTTAATGATTGATTTCAAATTATTTGGTTAGTTCTTTTAGATTCTTTCTTTATTTTTATTATTAAGGGGAAAATATAAATTAAGGAAAAGAATGATTTATTTGAGTAGAATTGCAGTGATAAAATGTCAAGCATTATTGAAAATTTCGTCCCAATCTTCAGCAAGATACCTTCGGTAAGGCAACCCAAGAAACATGTCCATTTTAAGAAAAAATTATTATGGACTATTGGAGTCTTAGTTATTTATTTTGCTTTAACCAATGTTCCCTTATTTGGGTTAGGTGATAGTATTGATTTATTTAGTCAATATAGAGCTATATTGGCAGGTCAACAAGGTTCTTTAATGCAATTAGGAATTGGTCCCATAGTGGATGCAGGAATTGTTTTGCAATTGTTAACTGGGTCTGGTTTAATAGCACTAGATCTTTCTAATCCACATGATCAATATGTTTATCAAACATTTCAGAAATTTTTAGTTGTTGTATTTTGTTTTGTTATGGCTATTCCCCAACTTTATGGAGGTTTCTTGTCTCCTAGCGCTAACTTAGCTCAGAGTCTAGGTGTTCCTCTTGAGGTTGTGAGGTTATTGTTGTTAGCTCAAATCGTGACTGGTGGATTAATCATAATGTATTTAGATGAAGTTGTGAGTAAATGGGGTGTTGGTAGTGGAGTAAGTCTGTTTATTGTTGCTGGTGTTTCTCAGCAACTTATTCAAGGGCTTGTGTTTTGGCAAGTCCCTGCTAACAGGGTTTTACCAATTGGGTTAATACCCAAGTTATTCACAATATTTACGACTCAAACCATTAACCAAATTCTCTCTTTACCTGGATTACAGAATCTTTTGTTAAATGGTGGAATATTAGCTTTAATTGGTACATTAATTGTTTTTGTTGTTGTCATTTATTTTGAAAGCACTAGAGTCGAGATACCTTTATCTCATGGAAATGTTAGAGGTGCAAGAGGTAAATACCCTATTAAGTTGATTTATGCTAGCGTATTACCAATTATTTTAGTAAGAGCTTTATTAGCAAATATTCAACTGATTGGGATGTTGTTATGGAATAGTAATATTCCATTAATAGGTGGGAATTCGTTTATTGGTGAGTTTGCAGGGCCTAATGGTCAGACTGCAGTAAGTGGATTAGCTTATTATTTCTCTACTATTAGAGGTCCTGCAGATTGGATTCCTTCTTTGGTTCAGCAACAAATACCTGGTATTGCAGGATGGCAGGTTGGTTTACATGTTGTCTTGTATTTAGCGTTCTTCATCGCTGGGTCAATAGTTTTTGCTATATTTTGGGTTAGGACAGCAGGCATGGCCTCTAGTGATGTTGCAAAACAAATAAGTGATAGTGGTATGCAGATACCTGGTTTTCGCCGAAATATTAGTGTCATCGAAAAAGTATTGGACAGATACATCCCTAAAGTAACGGTGATCGGTGGTTTTGCTTTAGGAGTTATCGCAGCTTTAGCTAACTTTTTAGGGACTCTGGGGAATGCAAGTGGGACCGGTATTTTATTGACTGTTGGAATACTCTATAATTTATATGAAGAGATGGCTGAGGAACAACTCATGGAGATGTATCCAGCGATGAGAGACCTATTTAGTTAAATACAAATATGCCATCTATACCCAAAAATTTATTTTTTTTGTTTAAAAATTCTTTAATAAGATGAATAAGAGATACAAAAATATTAACCTACCAATAGAATTAGTTAAAGAAATTGACAAATACATAGAAAATCACCCAGAAAAAGGGTACTCAAGTAGAGCAGAATTTGCTAAAGAAGCTATTAGGAAGCTTTTGAGAGAAAATAAGCACTGGGAAACAACTTCAGAAGAAAAACATAGACCCACAGGCTCTGACTGAATTCCCTAAAAAAAATAAAAAATGATTTTTATTTTTTTTTAGTTCTTAATTTTGCATTTATTAGATTGCCAACCAGCTAATCCACCTAAAATCACTTTGATTTCTCTTATTCCAGCATTTTTCAATAAACTAGTTGCAACCATCGATCTTAAGCCGCTTCCACAAAAAACATGTATATTATCTAATTGCCTCACTTGGTCAATGTTTTCTCTTAACTGAGTTAAATGAATTTTAGTTGAATCCTCTATCTCGCCTTTTTCCTTTATCTCTTCTTCGCCTCTAACATCTAATATATTGATTTCTTTTCCCTCATCAATTTGTTTACATAGCTCTTGAACAGTAATAGTTTCAATTGATTCACTTTTCTTGCCAGCCATATGCCACTGAACCATGCCTCCAGCTAAATACGAATCAATTTCATCAAACCCTATTCTCACCAAGTACTTTGTGATATCATCTAAATCACTTGAAGAGTTAACTACTAAAGATATAGGTTGCTTGTAATCTAAGAACCAGCCTGCAAAACTAGGTATTCCTTCTTTCCATATATTAACTGAATCACTTATATGTGCTCCACCATAGGAAACTTCTCTCCTAGTATCAAGTAACCAATTATTCCTTACTCTGTCCTCAAACTGCTTTGGAGATAAAGCAGTTGGTTCAGGAAGTGTTTTCAAAACAGGAGGATCTAAGTTCATTTTCTCCATCATCGAGAAATAAGGAGGTCTCTCAAGCATCTGTGATACTTCATTCACAAATTCTTCTTTTTCTTTATTCAATAATTCATTTCTTTCTTTTTCAATACCAATAGTAGTCCATTCTCTATCCTCTATAGCTTCAGCACAAACTGAACCAGCTCCATGTGCTGGACAAAGAATAACTTCATCACCCAGATCCAATAGTTTGTTGAAAATAGAATCATAAAGTAATTCAGTGTTCTCTCTTAGCTTTTCTTTACCTAATAAATCTGTTCTTCCAACATCTCCAGCAAATAAGGCGTCGCCAGAGAAAACAATCCAATTACTATCACTGTAATCTTTTAATAAGTAACTCATACTACCTGGTGTGTGTCCGGGAGTATGAATTGATTCTAACTTAAGATCTCCAAACTCAAAGGTGTCTTCATCAGATACCTCTTTTCCGTATTTATAATCAAGTTGTTTGTCGGCATGATAGATCTCTGCTTCAGTTTTTTCCTTTAATTCCTTAGATCCTATGACGTAATCTTCATTTCTATGAGTCTCTAAAACATACTTAATCCTCATTTCTGCTTCTTTTATTTTCTTCAAGTACACTTCGATGTCTCTTCTAGGATCTATAACTACTGCCTCATCACCATCACCGATTAAGTAAGAATTATGTGCTAAACCATCAGAGATTATTTTTTCAAACAACATCCTATCTTGGCTCACTCCCAGTTACTGTTGGGTTATCTGAATAAGCACACCATTCGGTGAAAGAGCCCTCATATAGTTTCACACTTGGGTAATTGAGATAATAATTTAATAAAACAAATTCATTGGTAGCTTCTCTACCTGTTCCACAGGAACAAATTATTTGTTTATCTTCAGTCACTCCTTTTTTTTCTAAAATCTGCTTAACTTCATTTAAGGGCCTTAATTTTCTTGGATTATCTTGCATCAAACTTTTCCAAGGTAAATTCACGGCACCAGGTATATGACCAGGTTTCATCCAAGGACCCTGTTCTTCATACAAGTGTTTTGGTCGTGCATCTAATAAAACAACGTCTTCATTGTCTTTTACTTCTTTAAAGTCCTCGTATTCTATAAATAATTCATTTCTTACATCTACTTCAAAACTTGAAGTATCGAATTCTGTATAATCTTTTTCAACTTCTTTATCTTCTTTTTTCCATTTTTCTAATCCGCCATCCATTAAGTAAACCTCGTTGTGTCCAAAACGAGCAAATGTATATGCTGCCATCGTTTGTTCTAAACCATCTCCCCATCCTTTAAAAGCTCCTTCACCTGTATAAACAACTGTTGGAGTGTTTTTTTCTACACCAAGCCTCTGAAATAGGTTCTCTATTATTTCTTCAGAAACATATTTGGCCGGAACACCATCTTTCGGTGCCCTAAGTAATCCTTGATGAAAGTAAACAGAACTAGGTATGTGTTCGGATATGTAGTCATGTACATTTGGTTGAAAATCAAATATATCTAAGTCGCTTAGGTTTTCATGAACCCACTCTGTAGAAACTAAATTTACTTCACCACTACCATATGGGTATTTCATTTTTCTTTATCCCCTTTCATATAAATTATTTTAAAAGCAGTCTAAAACCGCTTACATCCAATAAAAAAACGAATACTTTATTCTGAAAACATACCCTCGTCTATAGAAAAAGTGTTCACTAAATCACCAATTATAAATTAGGTATTAATCAAATAAATACATTTCGGGAACCGGAAAAACTCAAAGATTAAAACATTTCTATTTATTACGTAAAAAGTTAATTTTTATTAAAACTGGTTTTTTAATTTTTCAAGAGCTATTTTTTTCCTTTTCCCTAATTCTTTTTCTTGAACATCGTTAATTGTTCTTACATACTTTTCTATTAAATTAAACAAATTAATTCCTGAGTCTATGTTTTTTAATTCATTAAAAATTTCTTTGTCAACAAATATTTCATCTACTAAGCCTTTTGAGGCTATTTCTTGGACATCAAAATAAACTTCCACTAAAATCTTTTTCTCTGTTTCTTCTTTTTCCCATAACTCTGAATTCCCTAAATCAAAAATCTTTTTCCAGTATTCTTTTCTTATTCTATGTTTTGCAACATCAAATCTTCTTGATATAAATCCTATAAAATGCATACCCTGTCTCGTAAAAGGGTACTTATATTTTTCAAAAACCATTGATGCTTCGAACTCATGTTTTTCAATAAATTCAGTAACCATATCTTCAATTTGTTTAATCTAAATCCCCTCTTCTTTGACTCTATTGTTCGACCAAATACTTATTTTTTCATCACTAACTGTGAATTCAGGTGATCTACTTCTTCTTAAAGAAAGAGGTCTGAAAGAACTAAATGATTTTATTTCATCAGAAGATATTTATTTATGGGTGTTTATGAATTGAAAGGAAGAGAAATTGTTGATATGGATATCGATGAATTAGTAAAAGCATTAAATTCTGTTTTAGCTGATGAAATGCTAGCTTTTAATGAATACTTGATTTGTTCTAAAGTAATCAAAGGCCCTATGAGGGTGATTGTTAAACCCAAACTTAAGGACCAAGCTGATGAAGAACTAGAGCATGCTAAAAAAATCATGGATAGGGTAACTCAACTAGGTGGTACACCAATCCTTAATCCAAATGAATGGCATGATTTATCTAATTGTGGCTATAACGCTCCAGAGAAAAACCATGTTTGGCCTATACTTCAGCAAACCAAGGAAAAAGAAGAAAAATTGATTAACGAATATGAAAAATTAAAGAAAAAAGTACATGGAAAAGATTACATCACCCATAAACTCCTTCTAGGGATCTTAGAGGATGAATTAAAACATGAAGAAAATCTAAATGATTTCATAGAAGATATGGAAATAATGGGATATAGACACGATAAGGAGTCCTAACTCCCTATTAAATAATACCTAATATCATAAATTAGGGTCTTGATTTTTTATTTATTTTTTTAGGTTAAGTAATTAAAATCATAGAGAGGTTTCAGAAATTTTCTGAGGTCTTTGTTCCTCTGAATCTTTTTGGGTTTTTTTGAAATATACATCCAATATTGCT
>CAYPLQ010000032.1:0-964 GCA_964411605.1 uncultured archaeon
CTTTATCCTTGATCTAGAACTCTAAAGTTAAATTTGTACCTGTTCCTGAAAAAAATATGTTTTTACTTAACTCAGTCAAATAGTTATTAGGAACTTCTTTGGGCAAATAAAGTGATGGAGGAATAGTTATTAAAGAAAAATAATTATCTCTTGATTTCCGAGACAGTTTCTCTCTATATTTGATATTGCTTACATCGAAACTTTCTATTGAAGATACATCAAATATCGAAAAAACAAAATTCTCTTCCGGATTCTTGATTTTTTCTAGTGAAGAACAGAATCTATCAAAGTCAGGTAATGGCTCAAATCCCAACACACCCATTTCTTGGAAATCTTCTAATTCTAAATAAGTTGGAAACATCTTAAAAGGATAGATATCTGAAACCCCGATAACGGCTATCCCGTTTGTTTGGTTATTTTTCATAAAAACACAGTAAGGTACTTCAGCAGTAAAATTTCCTTCCTCGATGTTTTTAACCATACTATCTTCAGATAATTTAATTGTTTTATTTAAATTATTTATTTCTTTCATTGGTGGATTTTGATTAATAGAATGAATTACATTGCCATTAAAACCCATATCTATTTTTTTTATTGATTTAAATTCCTCAGTAACAAATTCATCAAGTCCATATCCATTTTTTGGTTTTTTAGGATAAATATCGCCGTAGTGAATACTTGGTTCTTTGTTTTTTATTAATAAACAGGCAAATCCTCCTCTTATTAAGTTATCGTTAGAAAAAATAAGGGGTGTACCGCATTTGAAATTTGTATGTCCTAAATTTATTCCAATAACTGGGATATCTTTTTTATTCGATATTTTTTTTAGTACTCGGTTTGGAGAATTGAAAACCCCTTTTTGTTTTAAATAATCAAGTTCCTGTCTATTTTGAGCTGGTATTTTTTTAGTAGCTCCACAATTATTACAGGAAAGTTTTATTTCATCTGAATTAAGATCTACATT
>CAYPLQ010000032.1:974-7398 GCA_964411605.1 uncultured archaeon
GTCCCCTAAGTTTGTGTCTCGACTTATTAAATCATAGTATTTGCCTCTTGCAATAATTGATATAAGTTCTCTTTTATTAGAGATATAATTTAGTGGGTAATGCAATAAAATAGTTTCAATATTATCTTTATTTGATAAATTATTTGTGATTTGATTTAAGCCTTCAATGCCTCTTTTATTTGTTTCAATCACTTCAAACTTGGATTCTTCGTCCTTACAGAGCACTAAAAAACAACCGTCTGTTCTTAATTCATTTGGGAACACTGCCCCATCAACAGTACCTCCAATGAGGGGGATTTCATTAAATTCTTGGTTTAATTCTTTTAGAATATAATCGAAGTTTCCCTGGTACTTTAATGTAGAATAAAAAAAAGCAAGATCAGGTGAAAAATCTAATCCATTATTTATTTGTTCTTTAAATTCTTTTATTACATCAATAGGTTTCTTTTGATTAGTGAAAAGCGTTTTTGATATCAATTTATTTCTAAATAATTTATTTCAAAGACTTTAATTAAACTTCCCATATTTTTTTTGATTACCTTGTTGTCATTGAATTTATTTTAGGATTTGATAATAAGTAAAAGGTTTTTTATTTTTCTGAATTTAGTTTATTTTAATGACAAAACCCGATAACTCTTCATCGAATCTTAAGCAGACGAGGCTTGAGTCACCTCCTGAAGAATTTGAGGAAGTTATGGTGGCTTTAAAATGGATGGAGTTTTTGGTTAATAAAGTTGGTCACTCAGGCCTTGAAGAGGTATTGGAATTTTATAAAGAGATGGGTTGGATAACTGATGATGTTTTGATTTCTCTTGAAAAAATCTCTATGGGATTTAGGTCTTTTAGTGGGGATAATGAACAAAATTACATTACTGAAGAGGAAGCAGAATTGGAACCTAATAGTTATTTAAGTAGTAAGGACCATATAAAGTCTCTTTTATTCATGGAAGCCTTAAAAGGAAATGAAATCGATAAAGATGTTGTGGCTAGGATAGATAAAAAAGTGAATAGAATCGATAGGAAAGCTAAAAAAATTTCAGGTTTATGAAAAAATTAAGTGACCCCTACCTAATTCAGAGATTTAGGAAAGGGCTTCTCAACCATTTAGATAAAAAAATTTATATATCATTGTTAGGATTTTTTTGAATGGTTTGTATGAAAGAAGAATTATTCGAAGCAAATCAAGAAACAATAGATCCTAAGATTTTAAGATCTATTCGAAAAAGTAGGCTTAGAGAAGAAATATTATTGTTTTTGTATGAAATTAGGCCCCAGTATTCTTATCCATCTGAAATTGCTAGAAACGTTAGGTCAGATCCCTCAAATGTTCTAGGTTGCTTAAAAGGTATGAGTAAAAGATACAGTGAGGATAAGTCATTGCTTGAGTTAAATCTAATAAAGATTTTGGAAAAAGATGGGAAAAGTTATTATGGGGTCTCAGAGAAAGGTAAGAAAGTTTCTAAGTACTTGAAACAAAGTTATAGGAAAAGCTAAATAATATTTTTTCTAATTTTTTCTTTAGCATTATTTATTTCTAGGGATACAAGTTTTTGGTGAGCTTCTTTGTTAATAACTGCAGCTATGACTGTTGATCTCGAAGAAGGGTAGAAAAATACTTTCTTATTTTCTAGTGAGAACTTTAGGTTTTCTAGGTTTTTTTCCTTAATTTCTTTTAATACGTATTTTATTTGTTTTTCCATCCAGCTCATTACCTTTATTATTTTGTCATCTCTTTTTGGTGTTTTAACCATGATTGGTGAACCATCAATTCGGTAAAGAATACAGGCTTCAACTCCGTTTGTGTTAAAAAGTTCTTCTATACTTTTTGTGATAGCGTCCATTGACATAGTTAGGGTTTTTCAGTTTTAATTATGTTTTCGATAACTTCTTTTGGGTCTTGATCTCTGGTCCATCCTTTTTGTAATAAATCAATTCTTTTAAGTAAGGACTCCTTTAATTCACCACTGAAATCATTTTTTATTTGGTTTTTAGCTTCTTTAAAGGTTTTTTCATATTTATTTTTTGTTTTTAGTTTATTTAATTGTTTTTCTGATGTTTCAACTACTATTCCGGTTCCTTTATGTATATCAAAGGGATAAAGTCCTTCACCATGGTCTGATCCTCTATGCTTTATTATTTTCAAAGTCCTGTCATAAAGCTCTCCGAAACCCAGATTTTGAAGTTGTATAACGCTATCAGCTAAGTATAATGGAATCACTCCTTCGCTCCCACTTTCTTCTACACCATGTTTTTCTAATGTCACTAAAGTAGTTCCTACTTCTCTAAGTGATTCAAAGAACCTATTTATTTCTTTTCTCTTATTTTCTTGATCAAATGAAAAATTTAATGGAGTTAATGGATCTATTACTATTCTAACTTTTTCTGGATTCGAAATATATTCTTTAATTTTGTTGATGAGAGAAGTTGACAGAAATAATGAATCTCTACCACTAACTTCCTGAAAAACATGGAATTTGTTTTCCTCTAAATATTTCTCAATTTCATCCCATCCCATGTCCTTGAATTCACGAATTATTTGTTTCTTGTTCATCTCCATCGATAAATAAACTACTTCCTCTCCTCTCAGCAACCCATATAAAGAAAATTGAAAACCAAATGTTGTTTTCCCAACACCTGTCCCTCCAAGAACTACATTAACAGTGTTTTCCCTATAACCTCCTTTTAGTACTTCATCTAGACCATATACACCTGTTTTAACTCTATTATCAACCATTGTATCACAACTTTTATTTTCAATATATAATTAACTTATCAAATGAAGTATTTTTATTTATCTTTTTCCCACTTATTTAATTCAATGACTTCAGACAATGTTTCACCTTCTCTTATTTCTTTTCTAACTCTTTCTTCGTTTTCATAGACCATTTTTGCTCTATTCAGCGTTTCATTTACTCTTTCTTTAGGTATTACAACAACTCCATCTTCATCAGCTAAAATAAAATCTCCGGACTGAACATCAATCCCACCACATTTGATTTCTGCTCCAATTTCACCATATCCTTTAGGTTCACCTGCTTCAGGGGAAACATATTTTGACCATACCGGAAAACCTAGTTCTCGGATATCTCTGAGATCTCTTACTGCTCCATCAATAATAACTCCCTCAACCCCTTTATTTTGTGCTGAATTCGAAGCCAATTCCCCCCAAACAGCTAATTCCTTTCCGGAAGCATTAATTACCAATACATCATGTTTTTGTGCCGATTCAAGAGCCTCTACTGGTTTCGCCCAATCACCTTCCAATGTTTCGACAGTTAAAGCTCTACCGAAAATCTTTGATTTATTTCCACTTCTCTTTTTTATACTTTTCATAACTCCTTTTCGATGTAAGGCATCAGATAAATTTGCTGTAGATATTTTTTCTACAATTTCATTTCTCTTCTCTTTTTTTTCACTTTTTCTTGGAGCTTCATTTATTTCATTAATACTTCTTTTAATTTCTTTAGTTGATTCAAGCGGGTTCTCAGACCTAACAATAGCTCCACCTACAACTATTATTTCAGCTCCTGATTTAACAGCCTTTGGAGCTGTTTTTTCATCAATACCTCCAGCTATACCTAGTGGTATATCTGTTAATTCAAACACTTCTTTTAATTTATCCAATGGATCTGCTCCAGCCATTTGTTCATCAATTCCGGTATGTAATAACAAATAATCAATATCAAATTCCATGAGTTTTCTTGTTCTTTCCAAAACGTCATTTACACCTATTAAATCTACCATTATTTTTGAATTATATTTTTTTCCAGCAGAAACTGCTTCTCTTATTGTTGAATCAGAAGCCGTTCCCAAAATAGCTACAATATCTGCGCCACTTTTTGCTGCTATTTCAACTTCTAAGCTACCTGTATCCATTGTTTTCATATCAGCAACTATTTTTTTGTTTGGAAATTCTTTACTTAATTCTCTTATAGCTTTCATTCCTTCACTCTTTATTAATGGAGTTCCTACTTCAATCCAATCTATTCCACCTTTTATAGATTCTTCAGCAATTTTTTTTGCCCTAGATAAATTAATCACATCTATAGCTAACTGTAATATAGGCATTATTTATTCACCATCTTCATAATATCTTGTTTAGTTACTACACCTACTAATTTTCCCTTATCAGTGACTAAAACAGCGGGAGCATACTCTAACATAGTAATAACACCATCTAAATTCGTAGAAGGTGATACTGTTGGAAAACTATCTTTCATTATATCTTTTACTTTTTTATCTACTACAGCTTCAGGGCCATAGGATTCTATTTCTTCGATTATAGTGTTTTCTGATAAACTCCCTATAGGCACATCTTCCTCAACAACTGGTAGTTGAGAAAAATCACTTTTTCTCATAATTTCAATTGCTTCTTCGACTTTTTGCTCAGAAGCTACTGATATTACGGGAGAATGCATAACATCTTTTGCACTTAGACTTTCTTTTTTGGCCTCCACTAGTGTTTCATATATTTTTCTAAATGTAGAATATCTTGGATCTACATCCATCGATTCAATTCTGGCTATCAATGGCTGTGAGACATTTGCTTTTTGAGCTAACTCATTCTGGGTTAATCCAAGTTTCTTTCTCAGTTTCTTTAAATCCTTTAAAGTAGGTAGAGTCATTACCAAACTAAATTCTTATAGGAATAATAATCAAGTTTTTTATAATATAACCTAATTCGTATAACTAAAGATGGATAAATTAAAAGATTTGTTTCTGAAAAAAGTTCCTACAGAGACATTACTAATAATTTATGAGGAAAAAGAAACATATGGAACAAAAATCACTCATAAACTAGAAGGAAATTATTCGTATGTAAATAGACTTATATCTAAGTTTGAGGAATTAAATCTAATAAAAACCAAAAAAGATGGACGAAAAAAAATAATAAGATTAACAG
The DNA here is from genome assembly GCA_964411605.1 of uncultured archaeon. Taxonomy (GTDB): domain Archaea; phylum Halobacteriota; class Methanonatronarchaeia; order Methanonatronarchaeales; family Methanonatronarchaeaceae; genus PZKD01. The sequence goes on from CAYPLQ010000032.1 coordinate 5,878, forward strand.
ATGAAGGAAAAAGAGTTGTTGAATCACTTAAGTCTATTTCTAGTGACATCAATTTAGAGGAAAATAAAAAAAATAGTGAATTAAACAAACTACAGAAATTAGAAAATAAAATTGATAAAATCTATGAAGAAGAGCTAAAAAATAAAGATGAATTAAGTAAAAAAGAATCCAGTAGGATAGGGAAAAGATTAGGGCCCTATAAAAGGGAAGTAAGAAAACTTAAAAATAAAGAAATCGATGACGAACATAGTCAAAAAATAAAAAAAATTGAAGACAAAATTAGTGAATTAATGTCTAAAAAACAAAAAATAACAGAAAAAAATAATTAGGGGATTAAGGTGTCAAAGAAAGCTATAGAAACAAATAAATTAACTAAATACTATGATTCTTTTCTTGCAGTGGATAATATTTCTTTAGAAATTGATAAAGGAGATTTTTTTGGGTTTTTAGGTCCAAATGGTGCAGGAAAAACCACTTTTATGAGGATGTTAACAGGTAGGCTCAGACCGTCAGGAGGGAGTGCTTGTGTAAATGGTTTCTCTGTTAGAGATGAAACTTTAGAGGTTAAAAAAACTATAGGAGTTCTAACCTAAGTTATATGAAAGATTAAGTGTCTATGAATTTTTGGAGTTTATTGGAGATATTTATGATACAAATAATTTAGAATCCAAAATAGAGGAATTCCTAGAATTAGTTGACCTAAAAAACAAAAAAAATTCCTTAATTATTGATTTGTCTCATGGGATGAAGAAAAAAGTTGGTTTGATTGGTGAATTAATTCATGAACCAGATATTTTGTTTCTAGATGAACCTTTTGCAGGTATTGATCCTGTTAGTTCAAAGGCTATAAAGAACGTGCTTAAGGAGTTAACCGAAAGAGGTGTTACTATTTTCTTAAGCACCCACATACTAGAAGTTGCCGAAAAAATCTGCAAAGATGTTGCAATAATTGATTCAGGCCAAATTATAGCGAGAGGCGAAATAAATAACCTAAGAAGGAAAGCAGAATTGGAGGAAAAATCAACTCTTGAGGACATTTTTTTGAAATTAGTTGAGGAAGCTGAAGAGGTAAGATTGTGAGAATAAAGATAGTAAAGAAATTTTTAAAAAACTACTTTAAGATTTATTTAAACAAAATTAAGAGAGATAAAAAACATTCTTTGATATTTGTTTTGTCATTACTCGTTATGTTGATGAGTTTAGGGTTATCGTTTTTTTTAGTTTCTTATTTACCTAAATTTGGGTTTTTTAATAAAAATTTAATTGCAAAATCTGTTTTTCCTTTGATAACTGGTCTATATTTTTTATTTATCTTTTTACCAATAACAGGTTTGTCTATGAGAGGTGAAGACCCAACTTTACTTTTAAAGTTTCCAATTAAATACTCGGAAGCATTTTTTATAGAAACAATTAGAAATATGAGCAATGCCTGGGTAATTTCTTTATTTGTTTTCCCAATACTAGCTATTTTTAAGGTTCTATCAGAATCAATGATTTTTTTTGTTATAGGAGTGTTTGGTT
>CAYPLQ010000032.1:7408-12970 GCA_964411605.1 uncultured archaeon
TTTTTCTTTCACACAGCTGGAACTGGGTATATCTTTTTCAGTTTATTACAAGGTTTCTTTGAAGATAGAAAATTTAGAGACATTATTGCTATAATAGCAGGAGGAGCAGGTATATTTATTTATATATTAATTTATGTTTTGCCTGAATTAATACCACTAGAAGAATTATTGACCTTAAGTTATTCCACACATTCCTTTTTACCTAGTGGATGGGTAATCTCTATCTTATTAAATAACCAATTAATTTTTATTTTTCCTTTATCTATTTTATCTATTCTAACATTCTATCTTGGAGGACGTAGCTTTAAATACTCATATTATTCCGAGTCACCTCATGGAAATAAAAAAGAGATAAAAAATAAAAAGATAATAAAATTACCTCTTAATAAATCACTGAACGCGGTTTTAAATAAAGAATTCAAATATTACTTAAGAGATCCTAACATGAAAATCTCCTTAGTTTCTTCTATGGCATTCGTTTTAATCTTTGGATTACAACCTTATTTTCAATCAGGAGAAATTACTTTATTTAATCTAAAATACCTAGGTGTCTTTGCCGGATTCTTCTTTTCCTTTTCTTTTTTTAATTTCTTAGGATATGAAAGAGAAGGGTTATTTAAATTACTTTCTTCACCTATTGAAAGAAAAAACATTTTTTTGGGCAAAAATTTTCTATTGATACTAGTTTTTTTATTATATATAACGATAATAGATATTTTTTTAGTTCTTCTTATCAATGCCCCAATAAATTCTGAATACTTCTTGATCTCCATCTCTTCATTATTGATAACTCTATCGGTAACAAACTACACTGGAGTAAGATTTGCTAAAAAAATGCCAAGAGAGCTTCGAGGAGGAAGAAATGCAAGCTTCATTGGTATCTTAATTACATTTCTTTTATCAGGGACTTTGTTTATTCCAATTGCATTGCATTTAATAGGCCAAAACCTCCCTCTTCCAGTAATAACTCCTTCAATATATCTAGTATTGATTTATTCGATAATTGTTTATTTGATAGCTCTAAAGTTTTCAATTTCATATTTAAGGAAAAATGAGACAATATTACTGGAAAAATTCCAAGACTAATATGCAATAATATATTAAAGAAAAGTTCGTTTTCTCAATTAATTCCTGAAAAAGCTATCAAGCACTCTTAGATAATATTTCTCTTTGAGATTATGGCCTATAAAAAAAGCTATTATCAATAAAATAACTGAAATAGTTAAATGAGTTTCTGGTAATTTAATTAAATTACTTAGATTTGTTATCCAGTTATTTAAAAAACTTATTGGATCAATTAATGGTTTATCCATAATCTGATAGATTTTTTGTATCCAATTAATATTTCCTTTATTAACGACGTTTTGTTGAAGTTCAAAGAACCCATTCGATCTTAGAACTTTATTATTTTGAGCGGTTGTGGTGAACCCATAACCAATATTGGGTTTTGAATCTGTTAATTTCTCTGAAATAAAGTAAATTAACTCCATTGCAGCTGTTGCTGATACAATCAATGGAAAATATTTTATTATTAATAACTTAATTTCGTTTCCATTGATTATTTTTTTTCCAACACTTGTTAATTGATAATATTTCCATTTGTTATCGGTTTCTTGGACTTCTATTAAATCAGTTTTTTTAAGTTTTTCTAAGTGAAAATGAGCAGTTGATTTACTTATGTCTGTTTCTTCGGCAAGCTCAGATAGAGTCTTGTTTCTCTCAGATAAAGACTTCAAGATATCTAATACGCTGTCATTTGCAATTTTTTTGAGATCTTCTCTTGATAAAGTAACCATTTTATTATTTTTTATTTCATAAAAATATTAATAATTTCTATTACAAATTTTTATTTGTGTCAGGAAAAAATTGATTGATTTTTTCTTTAAAAATTTTTTTCCATAAAAAAGGTGAATCGATGAAAGAAAATTTTGATAGCAAAAAAAGACTCATCATTTCGATTTTTCTTAATTTAGGTATTACAGCTGGGGAAGGGGTTTCTGGAATTATTACTGGGAGTTTAGCTCTTTTGTCTGATGCAGCACATAACTTATCAGATGTTTTATCTTTGATTTTAGGGTATATTGGGGAATCTTATTCAGGGAAAAGACCTACAGAAAAACATACTTTTGGTTATAAACGATTAGAAGTTATTACTTCTTTAATTAATGCTGTTTTTTTATTAATTATTGGAACATATATTTTGTTTGAAGCATTTAGGAGATTAAATAGTCCTTCTGAGATTGAGCCATTTTGGGTTATCTTTGTTTCCTTAATTGCTTTATTAGGAAATGTTAGTTCAATTTTTATTTTAAATATCAAAGAAAAATCCTTGAATCTCAGGACAGCTATTTTGCATCTTGTCTTGGATTCGATTGCTTCTGTTGGCGTATTAATTTCAGGTCTGCTGATTTATTTTTATGATTTATTTATCGCTGATGTAATTATTTCATTTATGATTGCGTTTTTTATTTATTATAGTGCCTTAGATGTTTTAAAGGAAGTTTATAGGATTTTAATGCAAGGTATTCCATCCGAAATAGAGTTCCGAGATGTTAAAAATTATCTTGAAGGTTTTGAGGAAATTGAATCTGTTCACGACTTACATATTTGGTCTCTTTCATCGACAGAAAAAGTGATTTCTTGTCATATCTGCGTTGTTTCTGATGAAATAAGGAGAGACGAGTTGATTAATAAAATAGAGAATGCTTTATTGGATAAATTTGGGTTTGAACACGTTACTATTCAAATAGAAAAAAACAAGGTATGCAAGACTGGAGAGAACTTACCTGGAGACTTATAGTCAAATCCTTATTTTCTTTGCATTTTAGTTCCACATTCTGGACACGTTTTTTCTAAGCACGGTTCTCCTCGGGTATGTGGCACTTTTTTTCCACAGTTTGGGCAAATGCATTCTCCTCCTGGTCCTGCAGCTTTTGGTCCTCCTTTTCTACCTCTTCCTGAGTTTCTATTAGAAATAAAAACCACCTAAACAACACATATGTGTAATAAAATATAAGTTTTTTGCTAGGTCATAGATTTCAGATTAAGATCCTAATTGAAATCAATATTAAAACAACAGAAGCTAAATAATTTAAATATTTACCCTGTTTTGCACGATAATTAACTAAAATACCTAAGCCAGTAACCAACAAAGCAGTAAAACCAGCAATAGAGGAATAAATCATTAAATCCTTGTTTATAACTAAAATTAAATCGAATTTAGTGGAGTCTAAAGAAACCACAAAACCAATTAACATCAAAAATGAAGGATTTAAAACTTTATTTACCTTTGATGGTAAATCTATATCATTGATTCTTATAGCTACTAAAGTAATTGAAACAGCACTAAAAAACTTCAGTCTCTCGATATCTACAATAACAGACACCGATTTAGATAATATAGTTGAAATAAGTAAAAAAGAAAAAAACACTATTCCAACCTTAATACCTTTCTTTATTTTTTCCTTTTTTGATCCTCTAACGGTTTGAGCCAAAGAAAATGAAGCAAATCCAGATAAAATAGTTCCTCCAATAAATATAGAAGAAACTATTCCATTTAATTGATTCGTTAAAACCAAGGTAGCATATGCACCATCAAAAAGAGGTAAAACCATTATGTATAAAAGATTAATAACATTAGGGTCTAAGGAAAAAACGATCACTCCAATTAATTAACTTCCTTATAGAACCCGTCCTCACCTGAATCCATTTTAAATCAAGAAAAAATCTCTTTTTACTAACTTAAATCTTTTGATAAAACATTAATTAAATACTTTTTTAATATTCACAATAGGAAATTAATTTCTATATATTTTAAGGCAGAGAACTACATGGCTCTGCCAAGTGGGTAGTTCACTCCTTAAGCAAACACCATTTTTAATAAAAATTAAAATAAACTTGGACTGTAATTATTTTGGATTTTTTCTGAAATATTTAGGTGATATAGTTATGTCTGAAGAAAATAATCAACCTGTTTTCCTAATGGGAGAAGATACGGAAAGAACTCAAGGAGATGATGCTCAAAAAGAGAATATGAGAGCAGCAAAAATGGTAGGAGATACAGTGAAATCCACTCTTGGTCCAAATGGAATGGATAAAATGTTAACTGGATCAGGTGAAGATATTGTTGTTTCTAACGATGGTAAAACCATTTTAAATGAAATGGATATAGAACATCCTGCTGCTAAGATGGTCGTTGAGGTTGCTGAAACACAAGATGAAGAGGTTGGCGATGGAACCTCTACTGCTGTTATTTTAGCTGGGGAATTACTTAAAAACGCTGAAGATTTATTAGACAAAGATATCCATCCTTCAGTTATTACAGAAGGATTCAAAAGAGCTATTCTTAAAATAAATGAAACATTAAGTGAGTTGTCTAAAAAAATTGATGAAGAAAATACTGATTTATTAAAAGATGTGGCAAGAACAGCTATGACTGGAAAGGGAGCAGAAGATTTTCAGGATTTATTAACCAATTTATCGGTTAAGGCAGTGACTACAGTAGCAGATGGTGGAGAAGTGGACTTAAATGACATAAATATTAAAACCAAACAAGGAAGTTCAGTTAACGACTCAGAATTAATTGAAGGAATTGTTTTAGATAAAGAAAAAGCAGATCCTGAGATGCCATCAAACATTACTGATGCTAATATTGCTTTATTGGATTTTGAAATAGATGTACAAGAAACTGAAACTGATGCTGAAATTCAAATAGATGATCCTAAAAAAATGCAACAATTCCTCGATAGAAAAGAAGAATCACTAAAAGAAATGGTTCGAAAACTTAAGGAGGCGGACATAAACGTTGTTATTAGTTCAGAAGATATTGATGACATGGCCACTCAGTATATGGTAAAAAACAACTTATTTGCTATAGAAAATGTAAGTAAAAGCGATTTAGAAAATATATCAAAAGCTATAAAGGCCTCAAAGTTATCAGATCTCGATGAAATAACTCAAAAAGACTTAGGAAAAGCAGAATCAGTTTCAATGAAAATGGTTTCCGGTGAAAAATTAGTGTTTATCGAAGGATGTGAAAATCCAAATGCATTATCTGTTTTGATTAGAGGTCCAACAAAACACATTCTGGATGAAATTGAAAGAACATTTAATGATGCAATATCTGTCTTGGCTACAGCTATTAGAGATGGAGAAGTTCTTCCTGGTGGTGGAGCATCTGAAATACAATTAGCTCTTGATTTAAAAGAACTAGCTGCTTCAGTGGAAGGTAAACAACAATTAGCTATTGAAAAGTTTGCAGATTCTTTAGAAACAATTCCACGTGTATTATCAGAGAACGCAGGACATAAGGCAATTGATAAATCAATTAATTTAAAAACAGAACACAAAAAAGGAAATAAAAACAAAGGACTTAACGTAAAAACTGGAGAAATCACCGATATGTTAGAAAATGGAGTGATCGAACCTGTTTCAGTAAAAGAACAAGCACTTAAATCTGCTTCAGAAGCAGGTCAGATGATATTAAGAATAGATGATGTAGTCTCTGCTAAAGGTGGATAAAGGAAAGTCTTAAAAAATAGTGATTAAAAAGTCTTAGATCCA
>CAYPLQ010000033.1:0-2079 GCA_964411605.1 uncultured archaeon
GGTTTGATAAAAATGAAAAATTAATTAGGATGAATAAACCCGCTAAATCAATAATAGGGGATAGAGAAGTAAAGCAGGTAGATGATTTATTTGAAGGAATTATTAGTTTAAGATTATTTGATGAAAAAGAAATGAAAGTTCCCTTTATAACAGAAGAAGGTAAAGAATTATCTAAAATAGAAGTAAGAGATGTTAATGGAGAAAAAAAAGTAAAAATTCCTATTGAAGCAAATGAATGGGTTTCAAGTTATTTATCCGATGTTAAAATAAAAGAAACTGAATTTGATAGAAAAAAAGAAGCATTGAATAAAATAAGAGAGATTGAAAAAGAATTAAAGGAAAGCACTGACTTCGATGCTAAAAGAACCTTGATTTTTAATTTTGAAACAACGAGTGAATTCAACAATTTTTCTGATTCAATAAAGGATAAAGACAACATTGAAATAGAAGATACTGATCAAATGGAGGACCAATTCCTGGCAATTGTTAAAATAACTTCACCAACAAGAAGCTGGGTATAGAAGGACACTAAAATGAATTTCGAAGAAATTGAAGCTATATCATTTGATATGGATGGAGTTTTAGTGGATTCTATGAAGTACCACGCTAAATCTTTTGTCAAAGCAATGGCAAGTTTTGGTGTTGAGATAGATGAAAACCAAATATATAGGTTGGAAGGAGAAGAAGATGTTTTTATAATTAAAGATATTTTAAAAAATAAAAACAAAGAATTGGATCCCCAAGAAATAGCTAATAAGAGAAGAAAAATATTTACGAGAATTGAAGAAACAAAGGTCTTTGAAGGAATTAAACCATTATTGAAGAAATTAAGTGAGAAATATAAGCTCAGTGTAGTTTCGGGAAGTACAAAAGAAAACTTAACTAAATTCATTGAGAAATTTTTTCCATCGGTCTTTGATTGCATGGTCTCTGGTGATGACCTAATTCATCAAAAACCCCATCAAGAACCATATAAAAAATGCCTTGAAAAATTAAGGGTTAGTAACGAAAAATCAATTGTGATTGAAAACGCGCCTCTTGGTGTTAAGTCAGCCAAAAATGCAGAAATATTTTGTGTTGCAGTAGCAACTTATGTAGAACCAGAAGCCTTGTCAGAGGCAGATGTGGTGTTAGAGAATCACAAAGAATTGATTGAATATTTAAAAAAACTGCTCTAGCCTCAAAAGAATTCTCTTTTTTTAAAGTAATTAAAGTACAAAATCAAGTTGTTTTTTTAACTGTCGCATAATAATTTCCAGAAGATAATTTTATTTCTTCTATCTGGAATTTGGTATTTTGTAATAATTCAGAAAAGTTATCTCTGTTGTAGATGTGATAAAATCTTTTTTCTTTTATCCCCTTAGATTGCCATTCCACATAATAATCAAAGTTGTTTTTTCTGATTTTTTCTCTTTTTCCATTAAATTCATTATGTTCAATGGCCCAAACACTAATTAAAGCATCAGATCCTTTTTTCATTACTCTGTACATTTCATTTAGACAATTTTTTCGTTCCTTTTTATTTGGAACATGATGTAATGTAGCAATTAGAAGCACTCTAACAAAAATATTTTTTTTAAAGGGTAGATAACTTATATCTCCTTGAACAAAATAAAAATCATTTGAATTAAACTTACTTAGCGAGATATTTTTTCTTGCCCTATTTATCATTTTGGAAGAAAAATCTAAGCCAATAACTTTTTTTGAACTTTTTTTAAGTTCTTTCATGTGTCTACCATTACCACAACCTAAATCCATAGAAAGATTTTTCTCTTTTTCGTTTTTTAGGTATTCAACTACCTCTGGCCAAGGATACCTACGTGTTTCACTAAAATCATGTGATATTTTATCAAAAACTTCTTTTATTTTATCTTTTTTTGGAACATTCATGGTTCTGAATTTTTTCAAAAACCTAATATTTTTAAAGAAACAATATTTTTTGGTAAAATGAGTTGTGAAGATGATGTTTTGTGTGGAGTAAATAAACCATCAACTGAAGAAGTTGAAGAAATGAGTGATTTAGAAAAAAAACATGCAGTAATTATAGATGCCCCTGAAGAAGTGAAATCGGATGAATGG
>CAYPLQ010000033.1:2089-3008 GCA_964411605.1 uncultured archaeon
CAAATAAACCTGCTCATTTTTTTGAGTGGATAGAATTATATCAAGGAGACACTTTTTTGGCAAGATTGGACTTGACACCAGAAAAAACACATTATTCTCTGAAAACTACGATAAAATTGGATCATGAACACCAACTTAAGGCTTGGGCTAAATGCAATCTCCATGGTCTATGGGAAGGAAAGAAAGAAATCATTGTCAAGTAAGATAACATAAATATTTTTATTTTTTTAAAATTCCTACATAATCTTTGTTTTCTTCATTTAGTATTTCATAAAGTGTCCAAGGTGTTTTTTTGATTAATTTACGCAATTCTTTTGGTGATAACAATAAAAAATTAATCCAATTACTCTTTAAATCCTTATAAATTAATTTTATTTTTAGCTGACCAGGTAATTTATTTTCTCTTAGGTTTTTTCTAAAATATTTTTCATGTATTTCTCCATTGAATTTATAAGGGTTTCGGTCACCAATTAGTAATACACTATTTTTAGTTGCTTTTTTGTATAAAGTTTTTAAAATATCTACAGCGTTTTGGGGTGTCCCGAGCAAACCAAAGTTATTGCCTAACAACAATAAGCTATCATATTCTTTTTTTAGACAATTTAATTTATTTATATCAAGTTTTTTTGTTTCTTCGACCCCTCTTTCCTCAGCAACTCTTAGAGCACTAGGAGAATTATCTAGGCCAACAACTTCATGGTTGTTTCTTTGTAAAAACAAACTATGTCTTCCAGCCCCACACCCGATATCTAGGACATCTCCTTTAACATATTTGATCGCTTCTTTTTCAGCTGAACACCAATTGCAGTATTCATTAAAATATCTCTTGATGGGTGTTGCGCTTATAAAACCATCTTCTCTTTTAGTTATTTCGTGAACATTTTTTCCTTGATAAAAGTCAAGTAAATATTTCCCAAAT
>CAYPLQ010000033.1:3170-9494 GCA_964411605.1 uncultured archaeon
ATATATCAATAAAATAATGTTAAATAGTTAAGTCATAAAAATGATTTTAAAATAATCAATAAAAATTTTAGTTTGTTTTGAAGTAAGCAGAGGTGTAAAAAACGGTTAAGAAATTAGTTGATGTGGCTTTCCCAACGTCTCATGGAAATTTTAAACTTAGGCTATACAAAGATGGATCAGGAAAAGATCACCTGGCGCTTATAAAAGGAGAGGTGGCCGATGAAGAAGACATATTAGTTAGAGTTCATTCAAAATGTATTACTGGAGATGTCTTTGATTCGTTAAGATGTGATTGTGGTTCACAACTAAAGCAATCAATGGAAATAATAAATGAAAACAATAAAGGTGTTTTATTGTATTTAAATCAAGAAGGAAGAGGTATTGGACTAGAATCTAAATTAAAATCTTATAAATTACAAGATAAGGGATATGACCAGATAAAGTCAGAGCTTTAAACGAAAATGGCGTTAAAGTAAGTGAAAGAAGAGCTTTAAACCCTAAAGTAACTAACGAAAACATTGATTACTTAAAAACAAAAGCTAATAGATTGAATCATAAAATAGACTTAAATAAGAGTTCACAACTCACACCTGAAAGAGAGAGAATTCTGAGGTTTTTTTCAAATAAATTAGAAAAAAACCAAAATAGAGTGACCCTATTTTTCATCCAGAATTTGAATGGTCAAATTGTTGATGAAATAAATAATTTAGGTGAATTAGAAGAAAAAGAACTAAATTTCATTATAAAGAGTCTCAGAAAAGAACATGATGCCGTTGTTAATTCCAAAAACCAAATCAACAATAAAAAACTAAAAAACATAAAAAAAGAATCTAAGACTTATTTAATAGAAGCTGATTCTATATTAACTAAAAAAACTATAGAAAAAAACTTATTTGATTTGTTTATTTCTATTATTCATCCTAACTCTCTCGGAAAAAAAATAGAAACTACTGAAAAACTTTATAAATCAGATTTAAGCTTAAATTATACAAGTTTAGGTGAATTAATTGTAGTATATGGGAAAATAAATGAATAAAAAAACCCTTTATTTTATTGGGCCTCAAGAAGTAGAGATAAGGAATGAAGAAATCGCTGAACCAAATGAAGATGAAGTTTTAATTAAAACAAAATTTTCTTCAATAAGTGCTGGAACTGAATTACTTTTTTTTAATAATAATCTTAAAGACCAAATTAAGTTAGATAAAAAAATTACTTCCTTAGAAAACGAATTTGAGTATCCACTTAAATATGGGTATTCAGTAGTGGGTAAGATTAAAGAAATTGGGGAAAATCTTTCTGAGAAGTGGTTAGATAAAAAAGTTTTCTCTTTTCATCCTCATGAGAGCCATTTTGTCTCTAAACCTGATGAATTAGTTATTATACCTAATGACATAGAATACAAAAAAGCAGTTTTTTTGCCAAACACAGAAACCGCTTTGAATCTATTACTTGACGGCGCCCCTAAAGTAGGTGAAGAAATTGGTGTTATAGGTCAAGGTGTGGTTGGTTTGTTGACAACTTATCTCTTAAATGAGATGCCACTATCAAGATTAGTGACGTTTGATAAAATAAAAAAAAGAAGAGAAATTAGTTCTTTTTTTGGAGCTGACGAATCAATTTCTTTTGAAGAATTAAAGGAAAATCAAAATTTATTTGATTTGGTTTTTGAAGTTTCTGGGAATCCTGAGACACTTGAAAAAGCTATTGAGTTAACTAAACCTGAAGGAAAAATAATTTTAGGGTCATGGTATGGTGAAAAAGGTAAAACAAGAATAGGGACAGCTTTTCATCGGAAAAGATTAAAATTAATTAGTAGCCAAGTAAGTTCAATTAACCCAGAAATATCTAATAGATGGTCAAAAGAACGTAGGCTTGAGACAGCACTTCAATTTTTAAAAGATATGGATTTAAGTAAGTTAATTACTGATAAAGTCAATATAAGTGAAGCTGAAAGAGTTTATGAGAAATTAAATCAAAGAAATAAAGATACAATACAAGTTATTTTCGAATATAGTTAAGAATCTATTTTATTTTTTTCTTCTATCTAGGACGGTTAAGAGAGTTAATCTAATGTGGGTAATTTTTTCATAGATTTTTGAAAAGATTTATAAGTTATTGTAATATTAAAGTTAATTACTATAATATTTAGGTGATATGGTATGGGGTCAGAAGCCTTGGATTTTGATAAAGACCAGATAATAGAAGAAATAACAGAAAAAGATCAAGAGTATACAAGAATGGCTATTGATGAAATCAAAAAACAATTTGATGAAATCGAAGAAAAACCCGAAGAATGCAAGGGAAAACTCTGTGCTAACATGATTGCTAAAGAATTCGATGGAATGCCTCTTATAGATGAAGCCAAGATTAACCAAGTTCTTGATGTATTGGTAAGAAAAAACATTTTGGAAAGAGAAATACCAGAAGGAACAGGAATACCTCATTATTCTCTAAATAAAAAATAGGTGAATTAATTGTGTAACGAAAATTCTAACCCACAGGACTTCAAAAAAGGTATTAGTAAAAAAATCCAAAAGCTTCAAGGATTAGCCAAAGCATTACATTGTCCTACAAGATGGAAAATAATAGATATAATTGGTGAAAAAGAAATTAAAACCCAAGAGATATTACAAGAAATGAATAAAAGAGGCAAAGATCTTTCTAAACCAGGGCTTTACTATCATTTGTCTGAACTTAGAGATGCAGGAATAATCGAAGTTTCTGATTATGTAGAAGAAGGTAGAGGAGCTCCTGAAAAAAAATGGAGATTAGGCAGAAAAGAAATAAAAATAAAATTAACAAATAATTTTTAAATGTCTATTATTAAAACTAAATCTCTCAGAAAAGAATTTAATGGTTTAACAGCTGTAAATGATGTTTCTTTTGAAGTAAATAGAGGAGAAATTTTTGGGTTTTTAGGTCCAAATGGCGCAGGAAAAACAACGACTGTAAGGATGTTAACAGGGGTTTTAGGTCCAGATTATGGTGATGCTGAGATATTAAATAAGTCAATAAAGAAGGATATGTTATCTATCAAGGAAATGATTGGCGTTGCGCCAGAAGAATCTAATGCTTATAGAGAATTATCTAGTTGGCAAAATTTGAGGCTAATGGGAGGATTATATGGACTAAATCGAGAAGAATTCAAAAAAAGAGCTAAGAAACTACTAAAGGAGTTTGGGTTATTTGATCGAAGAAAACAAAAAATAAAAAAATTTAGTAAAGGAATGAAACAAAGATTAACGTTGGCGATGTCTCTTTTAAATGACCCAGAAATTCTTTTTTTAGATGAACCAACATCTGGACTTGATGTGCAAAGTCAACGATTAATTAGAAACAAAATAAAATCCCTCAACAGGGATGAAGAAAAAACGATTTTCCTTACAACACACAACATCTCTGAGGCGGATCAATTATGCGACCGAATAGCAATTATCAAAAAAGGAGATATAATTACTGTTGAAAAACCAGAAAAACTTAAAAACGAGATAAATAAAACTAAATCAATAATAGTTTCTATGGAACCAAATTTAGAAACAAAAGAAGCTAAAAAGTTTGAAGAAGCTTTGAAAGTGGAAAAAATAGGAGATAAATTTAGGATATATTCTAAAAACATCCATTATTTAATTCAAGAAATAACTAAATTAGCTGATAAAGAAAACAAAAAAATTTTGTGTTTAAAAACAATGAATCCAAGTCTTGAAGACGTATTTACTAAATTAACGGAGAAGTAAATCATGGAATTAAGGAACCTAAAAAAGGCATTTTGGATTTCTAAAAAAGACCTAAAAATTTATTATAGCAAAGGCCCAGTTCTGATTTTTGGATTAATGATTCCAGCTTTTTTCTTTTTAGCTTTTTCTTTAGGAAGAGATATGTCACCTATATTTTTATCGAGCGGATTGATTGGAATGACTCTATGGTTCACCTCAACCTCAATTAGTCCAGTTATAACTCCCTGGGAAACATGGGACAAAACCCTAGAAAGACTATTAACAATGCCAATAAGTGTAACTGGAATTATATTAGGCGATATAATAGCTTCTTCAATATTAGGACTATTAATAACAGGAATAACTATAACAGCCCTAGTTTTTTTATTAGAAATTACTTTAAATAATATATTGCTTTATTTTATTTCACTCATAGCCGCTAGCATCTGTTTTTCATCAATAGGTTCATTAATTGGAGCTTATCCAACTGATAGGACAGCAGATGTTATGATGATAGCCACAACAATAAAATTCCCAATTATATTCATAAGTGGAATATTCATTCCCCTAGAAGAATTACCAACCATAGGTAAATGGATATCCTATCTATCACCTCTAACTTATTTCGTTGAAGTATCAAAGAACACATTTGGAGGCCACATAGAGTATATACCAATAATCTTGATCTCTATTTTAGCACCAATTTTTCTGTCTTTAGCAATACTTATACATAAGTTCACTATACCTAGAAGAATATAAGAAAATAATTAATCCTTGTTTTTTTTTTATCTATTTGACTGAGAAGACTCTTTCCTAATCGTTTGATTAGGTGGGGAGGGGATGTCAATTAACAGTTTGATTATTTTTAGAAAATTTTTTGTTGTCTAAATAGATAATCAAAATAAAATATCTTTGAAAGATGTATTCAATATCATCCCAAACAAATTTTTCAGCAAAACATTATTTGCCAATTACCAATGGAGCAGAAAAAGAGAAACACAGCCATGATTATAAAATAAAAATAATTTTTTATGGAGAGAAAATAAAAAAACAAGGTTACTTAATCGATCTAAATAAAATTAACCAAATAAAGGATTTTATAAAAGAAGAATATAATGGGAAACTACTAAATAACAAAAATGAATTTAAGGAGGATTATCCTACAATAGAGAATTTAGCAAATAAGATTTGGAAAAAAATTAACAGAAATTATTCATTTGATAAGGCCAAAGAATTAACAATAAAGGTAAGCGAAGATGACGTGGGAACTGCTTCCTATTCAGGAGAATTAGAAACTTGAAAGGAGCTATAATAACTTATGATGGCCTAAACTCAACTTCAGGTGGATATTTATATGATAGAAAATTAGTAAAAAAACTTAAAAAGACAGGTTTCAATATTAAAGAAATTGAATTAAAAAAGAAACCATATATAAAAAACATTCACCATAATTTTTCCAAAAACCTCATAGATGAAATTAAAAAAACAGGTCTCGATTTCTTGTTAGAGGATGAATTAACTCATCCCTCCCTTTTTGGTTTAAATAAGTACATAAATGAAAAACTCGACTTATCCATCATCTCTATCGTTCATCACTTAAGTTTTTTAGAAAAAATAAATAAAGATGATAGAGCATCAACAAAGTTCTTAGAAAAAAAATACCTGCAAACAGTAAAAAATTATATATTTAATAGTAAATCAACCAAAGAAACTGTTTTAGATCTTAAAAACAAAAAAGTAAATTCTATTATTGCAAAACCTGGTAAAAACCACATTTCACCTCCCGAAGAAATTAAAGTAAATAATGTAAAAGAAACACTGAAAATTGTTTTTATAGGAAACATTTACCCTCATAAGAATATTCATTCAATAATAAAGGCAATATCAGGCATGGATAAAGTTGAGTTATGTATAATAGGGAATAAGGACGTTGATCTTAACTATACAAAAAAGATAAAATCATTAATAAATCATTTTTCTCTGCAAAATAATGTAAAATTACGGGGATATTTATCAGAAAAACAGAAAACAAAATTATTGAAATCAGCGGATTTGTTTATTTTGCCTTCTTTTTTTGAAGGATATGGAATATCGACGATTGAAGCACTGGGACATGGTTTACCCGTCATAGTTTCTGAAAATGGAGGAGGAAAAGAAATAATAAAAAATGGAGAACAGGGATACATTATTGACCCAAAAAACCTAGAGGAAATCAAGCAAGCGATAGTTGAAATGAAAAATAAATCCCAAAAACTAAAAAAAATGAGTTTAAAGGCCAAAAAAAGATACAATGAATTACCGACTTGGGAGGAAAGTTTCTCTAAAATACCTCAGTATATAGAAAAAATTTTAAACTAATTATTTGTAATTAATAAATTAAGGAACTTATAGGTTTAATTAAATAAGTTGTGTTATGATGAACCCTTTACCTTATTTTGATTTGATATTTGGGTCCTATGCATTAACTATAACTCGAATAATTTATTTTATAACTTCCTTTGTATTAATATATTTCTTTGGTAAAATAATTATTTTAAGATTATTCAATAGTGTTTTAAGTAGATATGAATTAGGAGAACATGCTAGAAATCCTATAATTAAATTAATGAAG
>CAYPLQ010000033.1:9504-12607 GCA_964411605.1 uncultured archaeon
ATTTATTTCAGTAACAGTTTCTTTTGGATTAGCTGGTTATGGTAATTTTTTAACTGCTTTTGCAACGGTAGCAGCTGCCGGTACTTTAGCTATAGGATTAGCTACTCAGGATATAATAAAAAATTTTGTTAGTGGATTTTTTATTTATATTGAAAAACCTTTTAAGATCGGAGATTGGATAGAATGGAATGGAAATTCAGGGATTGTTGAGGATATTAGCTTGAGAATTACTAGGGTAAAAACTTTTGATAACGAATTACTTACTGTACCTAATTCAAAATTAACTGAAGATGTTATCAAGAACCCAGTTGCTAAAGATAAACTAAGGATAAAATTTGTTTTTGGAATAAGTTATGAAGATGATATAGAAAAAGCATCTGAAATCATAATAGAACAAGCTAAAAAGCAAAATGAAATACTCAAGAACCCCGAACCAGTTGTTAGATTGACAGAACTAGCAGATTCATATATCGGATTAAGAGTCGGTTTTTGGGTGAAAAATCCTAGTAGAAGTGATTCTGTCAAAATAAAATCAGATTACATCAAAGCAGTGAAAAAAAGATTCGATGAGGAAGACATAGAAATTCCTTTCCCACAAATAGGATTATCTGGAGAAGTAAAACTAAAAGAATAATCACCTTAACTTAATTTATATTTAACTGAAAACTATCTGTTTTTTTAGACTCTTCCTAAAAATTTTGATAAAATTTAAAATAGGATACAACAAACCCATAAATCGCTTTATTATTGTAACAATTTAAAATTTAGAATATTTAATTTAAAAACATCTAATATTCAATTTTAAAAGAGAGAAATAATTAAAAAGGAGATTATAATTAAAAAAAGGAATGAATCAAGATATAAATAAAATAGATTACTTAAAAGTGAAGCAATTAATAGACCAACGATCATATAACAAAAAAATATTTAACAATGCTTTTAGTGAATTACCAAAGAACCCAATTATATTAGATACAGGTTTTGGATTAGGTTCTCTTTTAATAAGGTGTTTAAAAGAAAACAAATTAAAAAATAAAACTAAATACATTGCCTTAGATAAAGACAAGGAATTATTAATTAAATCTAAAAACCAAATAATTGAATCTCTGAATGAAGAAATCAAAATTAATCAAAAGAAACAAATAAATAAATTTTGGATTAAAAAACCACAGAAGAAAATTAATTTGGAACTAAAAAACCAGGAATTACTAACATATCTAAAAAAAACTGATAAAAAATTTGATATGATAATTGGGAACTCTTTTATTGATTTAATAGACTTAGATGAGATAATAAAATTATCAAAACAAAAACTAAAACAAAATGGAATATTTTATCAATCTTTAGTATACGATGGCTATACAGGTTTTTATCCTAAATCACAAAATGATGAATATATTCTAAGAACCTACAATGATTCAATGAAAGAAAACGGAGACATAGGCAAAAAATTATTATTAAAACTAAGTTTAGGAGAGAAATTCAAAGAAACACAATATGGGTGTTCTGATTGGATAATATCTCCACCATTAGAAAATTGGGAAAAGACCTTCGTAAAACATATTTTAAATATGATAAATAAAGAAGTAATAAAACAAGATATCACACAGTGGATTCGGGAAAAAATAAATCAATTAAATAATGAAGAATTAGTTTTTATTTCACATCAAATAGATGTTCTCACAAGACTCAAATAAGGTTCTCTATTTCGTTTTTTTCATTAACCAAGATTTTAGTGGATTCAAACTCCTCATCTGTTAACTTAAAAGAAAGAATAGTTATTTTTTCTCCTTCATGTATTTTATTTGCTGCACCACCATAAATTGAGATATCGCCGCTATTTTTGTTTTCAGGAAAAGCATAGGTTTCTAATCGTTCTCCACTATCAATACTAATAACTAAAACTTTTTCTCCAGGCAAAATATCTGCTTTTTACATCAAAAATTTATCTATACCAATACTGCCCTCATAACTTGGATCACTACGTGTAACAGTAGCCTTATGTATTTTACTTTTGAGCATCATCCTCATCTGGTATCCCCTCAAGACCTCACAAACCCATTTATTCCTAAATTCATTTATGTTTACCTAAATCGATTTCAATTGAAAAATTAAATTTAATTCAATACACATAAATGATTCAGTAATAAAAAGAAATTTCAATAATCACTTAATTTTTTCTGTTCACTAGAAACTAAATCCCTTACCCTAATCCCAACTCTCCTTATATCTCCCTCAAAACTATTTAGGTATGCATTTAGCAATTTCTCAGCATTTTCTTTAATAATTTGTTTATCACGACTTGGAATCTCTAAGTTAGTTAATTTGGTTTTTGTATTTAGATTAGAATCAATAATTAATAAAACGATTTTTTTCGCAAAAAAAGACTTGTTAATTAATTTTTTTTCAATATCTCTAGCCAAATCCTCTAGATATTCTACAACATATCCATATTCATTACTATCTTCTTTCAAGGTAGTTAATTTTGAAATTTGTTTTACCTTAGTTTCCTTAACTTCTTCTTTATCAATTCCTTGGGCCTTATTTTTTAGCTTTAATCCCTGTTTTTCTCCAAATTCTTTGATTAATTTTTTGTTAGAAGTGTTTGCTAGTTCTTCAACAGAATAGATACCAACATGATTTAATTTTTCTATTGTTTTCTTTCCAATACCATGGATATCTTCAAGGTTTAAAGAAAAAAGAAAATCCTTTTTTTCCTCATTTGAAACTATAAATAAACCATTTGGTTTGTTTTTTTCAGAAGCCATTTTTGCTATCAATTTATTGGGTCCAACACCAATTGAACAAGAAAGCCCAAACCTTTTCTTAATCCTTTTTTTAATCTCTTTTGACAATTCTTCAGCCCCTTTCCAAGACGCTTTTTTTGTCATATCTAAGTAAAATTCATCTATTGAAGAGTTTTCAATTTTTTCAGTATAGTTACAAAGAATCTCTTCTTTTATCTCCTTGGAAAGACTTTTGTAGTATTTTTTATCTGTTTCGAAGAAATGAAAATTATTTTCATTTTTTTTGGAGATTTTGTAAGCATTTGACAAAGGCATACCTGCTTTGATACCTAATTTCCTTGCTTTATAATTAGCAG
>CAYPLQ010000034.1:0-12362 GCA_964411605.1 uncultured archaeon
CCCAAGCAAACTCGAATGTTCCTTTTCCCTTTTCTTCTGCTTCTTTTTTATATTCTTCTATTACGTGTTCTGGAACGTTTCCTGTCTCGTAGAGTAGTCTTCCAACTAATGTGGATTTTCCGTGGTCCACGTGCCCTATAAGTGCTAAATTCAAATGTGGTTTATCTTCAGACATATTAATACCTCTATTAAACTTCTATTCAGATTTTGGTGTTTCAACCTTTAAACCTTTTCTCTCTCTAATTTGTTTTATTAAATCTTTTCTAATATTACCTGGAACTTCCTCAAAATCTGCTGGTTCTGTACTCCACATCGCTCGTCCTTCAGTAGCGGATCTGAGGTCCCCTGCAAAACCAAACATCTCTGCTACAGGAGCTTTTCCATTTATTTCTGTCAAATCACCTTGTTGACTCATGTCCTCGATTTTTCCTCTTCTGCTCTGAACCTCGCGGGAAGCACCTCCCATTGTTTCTTGAGGAGTGTTGATGTATACTTTTTGCATTGGTTCTAGCATAGTTGCATCTGCATCCATCATTGCAGAATGAATAGCTTTTCGGATTGCTGGAATAACTTGAGCTGGTCCTCTATGTACTGCGTCTTCATGTAATTTAACGTCATCTAATTTTACTTTCACGCCTCTACATGGTTCTTCTGCTAATGGCCCTGAATCCATTGCATCTTCATATGCTTCAATTATTAATTCCATTGCTTCTCTTAAGTATTGAACTCCTTTTGTTGCATCGACAAATGCATTGTTATTGTATAATGATTCTATGTTCTTTGCTTCATCTTTGTCCATCCCTGCTTCCACTAATTTTTCTCTCCTCTTGGTCTTAGGCAAATCCATTGTTATGTTTCCTTCTTTCACTTCCATAACAACTTCTTCTGGCAATGGCTCAATTTCTATGTAGAATTTGTTGTGTCCATTTGGTGATCGTGCTTCAATTGGTCCAGCATTGCCTTTTACTGTTTCTCTGTAAACCACTATTGGTTCGGATGTTTCAATTGGGACACCTTTATCTCTCTCTATTCTATGGGTCACTACTTCGAGATGTAATTCACCCATTCCACTTATTAAGTGTTCTCCAGTCTCTTCATTTATTTCGACTTCAACTGTTGGATCTTCTTTACTTACTTGTCTTAATACTTCTATTAATTTTGGAAGATCATTCATGTTCTTTGCTTCTACAGCAACAGTGACAACGGGTTCACTTATGTGTTTTATGCTTTCAAATGGAGTCATTTCCTCAGTTGAAACTGTAGAACCAGCAATAGCTTCACTTAAACCAGTTACTGCTGCAATATTTCCAGCTGGAACTTCATCAACATTAACTCTCTCAGGACCCATGAAGATTCCTACTTGCTGTATCCTATGGTTACCTGGAACACCATTTATCTCTACATCCATTCCTTCTTCAAGAGTTCCAGAAAATAATCTACCTGTAGCCACTTCCCCAGCATGTGGATCTATTGAAATATCGGTTACCATGAAAGCTAATTCACCATCAGGATCAGATTCAATCATAGCTTTCCCAATATCTCTATCTAATTTTCCGTCCCATATAGTCGGTATCCTGTATTCTTGAGCTTTTAAAGGATTTGGTAAATGCCTAATAACCATATCAAGAACAATTTTGTGGAGAGGTGCTTTTTCATGTAATTCTCTATGATTCTCTTCACTACAATAATCAATGATGTCCTTGAAAGTGATGCCAGTTCTTTCCATAAATGGATAACTTAGAGCCCAATTATACAATGCTGACCCAAATGCTACACTTCCATCGTTTACACTTACTTTCCATTCCTTGGCTTTTTCTTCATCCTCAATCATTCCCCCAACTAAATCATTTACTTCATCGATTACGTTAATAAATCTCTGTTGCATTTCTTTTGCCGATAATTCTAACTCATTAATTAAACGATCAATCTTATTTATAAATAAAACAGGTTCTACATTCTCTTTAACAGCTTGCCTCAAAACTGTTTCTGTCTGAGGCATACATCCTTCAACCGCATCCACTACAACAACTGCTCCATCAACTGCTCTCATCGCCCTAGTTACATCTCCTCCAAAATCAACATGACCTGGGGTATCTATTAAATTAATTAAATGATCTTCCCCCTCAAAGTCATGAACCATAGAAACATTTGCAGCATCTATTGTAATCCCTCTCTCTTGTTCTTCTTCATCAAAATCCATAAACAACTGCTCACCAGCCAGTTCCTCAGAAATCATTCCTGCTCCAGCTAGTAAATTATCTGTAAGAGTTGTCTTCCCGTGATCTATATGAGCAACAATTCCTATGTTCCGTATTTGTCCTCTTTTGTCCATTAATTTCTTTACTTTTTTCACCATCTTTTTTTTGCGTCCCATTGTATCTACCTCGCGGCCTTAGCTACTCTTTCTTTTTCTTCTTTCTTTGAAACAGCGTAACTATCCATTTCGCTATTTGATGCTTTTATTATCTCATCTGCTAGGCAATCTACTATTCCTTTTTCGTTTTTGAATGAGTTTTGTTTTGCTCCTTTAGCTATAAGCATTAGAGCCGTGTTTACTCTTCTTTGTGGAGAGATATCTATTGGTTTTTGGATGGATATTCCTCCTTGTTTTAGTCGAACTGTTCCTTCTCTTGGTCCGGCGTTTTCTATTGCATTAACTAGTAATTGAACTGGGTTTTTTTCTGTTTGTTGTTTAATTTTTTCAAAAGCTTCTTTTACTATATTATAGGCTCTGTATTTTTTTCCGGTATTTTCTTGAGTTCTCATTAATTTATTTATTAGTTGTTCTACTATTGGTATATCTGATTTAAATTTTTGATTCGATTTTCTTCCTCCTGAATGAGGAACTACTACTGGTTCGAGGTTTATGTATCTTTCTAGTCCTCGATCTGAGACTTCTACTTCTGTTAAGTCGTATTTTCCAAATAACTTGGTCATGTTCTTACCTCATTGGTTTTTCTACGTTACCTCTCACAAGTTCTTCTAATGAAACTCCATTTACTTTAACTACTTTAAATCTTACTCCAGGTATATCTCCCATTGAACGACCCATTCTTCCGCCTATTCCTTCTATGATTACTTCATCGTGTTCATCAATGTAGGAAATTGCTTTGTCTCCGGGACAAAAAGCTGTTAATTGTATACCATTTTTTATTAATTGTACTCTTACACATTTTCTTATTGCAGAATTTGGTTGTTTTGCTTCTATTCCTACTTTTTCAATAACAATTCCTGATCCTTGGGGAGCACCTTCTAGTGGATCTGCTTTTTCATCTAAATTAAGCATTCGTCTCTGGTAGTTTTTATCGCTCCATCTATGTTTTTGTCTATCTTTTTTTAATTTTCTTGCTGCATATTTTCCTTTACCCATCTTATCAAACCTTGAATTTTTAAATTATTTTGATTTTGTTTCCTATAGGTATTCAAGAATAAAGAGGCTTTTATTTATTTTTTTGCTTTTAATAAAAAATTATTGTTATTTATTCTAGTTTTATGTCATTTATGTTATAATGCCTATTTACTAATGATTTTGCTTTTTCTATGTTTTTACCATTTTTTCCTATCACTAAACCTTTTTTATCCTCTTTTACATCTAGTTTAGCTATTTTTTCATCTTCTTTTTCTTTGACATTTATTTCATTAACCTCTGCTGGTGATAAAGCATTTTTTAGGAATTTTTTTGGGTTTTCAGAGTATTCGACTACTTCCACTCCTTTACTAATGGTGTCTTTCACTTTTTTTATGTTGCTGCCATTTTTTCCAATTGCTAACCCCATTTCGCCTTCGTTTACAACAAAAATTACTCTTTCGTTTTCTTTATCAACTAAGCAATCTCTTGCACCAGCTCCTGTTAAGCTTTCAAATAATGCTATGTACCTAATTTCATCAGAAGATAGCTTCACTTCACTCATTTAATTCACCTACGGCTTGAGAACCTACTATTCCTGATCTCCCAGAATCTAATATCGATAATGAAGCAACTGAATGTGGTCTCCCACTAATTTTTCCTAATTCGTAATTATTATATTTTGTTTCTATTACCTTAATTCCTTTTTGTTGAGCTAATTCACTTATTTCTTCACTGATTTTAGAGGGGCAGTTCTTTGCTAGTATAACTAACTCCGATTTCTCTTCTTCAATTGATTTCTTTGTTTCATTAGTACCTAATTTTACTTCTCCGGTTTTTATTGCGTCCTCTATTGCCTTTTCAAAGTCCATTTTTATTCCTCCTTATTCTTCATTTTAAGATCAACAACTCCTGTTCCAAGTTCAATTAGTTGACCAACAATAACATTTTCGGGAACTCCCTTAAGTTCATCTCTTTCTCCTCTTTTAGCCGCATCTAATAAGTGGTTTACCGTTACCTCGAAAGCTGCTCTCGCTAATGGGCTTTCTTTTTCACCACTTACACCATGCCTACCAATAGCTTTTAATCTTCCGTCATTAGTCATTAAATCAGCAACCAACATTATATGCCGTATATCTACTTCAAGACCTTGTTCTTCTAATGTATCCGTTGCTTCTTTTATTAATGCACTTCTAGCACCTTCAATGCCTAATGCTCGATATGCTTCGTGGAGATCGTTTGTCATTGTCCTTGATGAATCTACTTCATCTAGACTTAGGACTTCTTTAAAAGCAGAGCCTTCTGTGTATATAGTGTATTCATCTCCTTCTTTTCTTATTATGACTCTACTAATTCCGTCTATTCCAGCTACTTTGATTTCCTTTATTTCTTCTACAAGCCTCAATAACTCACGATATGAAGAAGAGGATGGCCTTGCTATGTATTTTTCATTTTCTTCACTAACTGAATCATCAACTTCTTTTTCGATTTGATCTATTACTTCTTGTTTTGAGATATTTTTTCTATCTAATATTTTTTCTTCAAAATCTATTTCTAGTCTCATTTTCGAAAAATCTGTTCCAATATCTGCTATATCTTTTAAGTTTGTTTCCTCGATTTTCCAACCAACTTTTCTTGCCTCTTTTTTATCTGTGGCGTAATCATCTTTCAATTTAATTGTCATCATGGGACTTGAAGGTGATTTCCTAGCATCAACTATTTCTATGAGTCTTGGTAATCCTAAAGTAACGTCTATTTCGGCTACACCTGCATAGTGGAATGTTCGCATCGTGTTGTGGGTTACTATTCCCTGTTTTGTTGTGAAGTTTTCAGTGTTTTTTACACTGAAGTCATATACGTAGTTTCTTGTTGGTTTGATTTCTTTGATTTGAGTTATTTTGTCCCATATTACTTCGCTTTTTGCTGCCTTTTCTAGTTCTTTAATTCTTTGTTCAACTTCCTCTGAGGTGGCTTTTTGTTTGAATTCTTTTATGTATTTTTTGAGTGTTTCTCTTCCGATTTTGTTTCTTTTATGGAATTTGTTTATTCTTCTTTTTGGAATTCCTAGTTTTTGTGAAATTTCTTTTATTAGTTCACCTGTTCCAGGGATCATGTCAATGTATTCTTGAGTTGGTTTTTGTTTGACTTGGTTGATTTCTTTGTTCTTTTCTTTTTGTGTAAATCCAATTTTTTGTTTGAATTTATGTGCGTATTTATGAGATAATATTAGTTTGCTTTGTTTTTTATCTGTGTTCTTCGTTGAAAATATTCCTAAGCGATTTAATAAAAGAGATATCCCATTTATTAGTTCTTCTGATCTTGAACTAACTCTAACCATGTCTTTTTCTGGATTTATGTTTCCATCACCATCGAAGTATCCTCTTAGTAATGCTGCTACGAAGTCATCATCTGCTGAATATGCGAACTCGGGGATTCTTTTGTTTTTTGATCCTGTGCCACATGTTTTTTCTAATAAATCTGAGAGTTGTTTCGAGTTTAATCGGATATCGTGTGTTTCTGAGTAATCTCTTGAGTGTTCGTCGTTGTAACTGAATCCGAATCTTTCTGTGATTTTTCTTATCTTCTTTTGGATTTGTTGGTTTCTATTTGATATGCTAACAAATTGTTTTTTGCAGTTTCCTTCTGCTAGATAGATTCCTATGAACCAACCGAATTCTTTGTCTAATTTAATTTGTTTTGGTAATTTTTTCTTAACCCATCTTTGGTTGGTGTACTGGGTTGTTTCTAGTGTTTGTATGCAATTGTGTTTTAATTTCTTTATTGATGGGATTCTGTCTCCTTCTTCTAATTCTTTTCCTGATTTGGTTTTTATCTCGTTATTTTTCCTAATTAAGAATGAATGTGAATCTGTAGCTTTAATTTTCCTTCCTGATGATGTTTTTATTTCTAGTATTTTTTCTGGTGCAGGATGGCGGCTGCATTCTTGTAATTCTTGCCATTCAATTTTTTCGTTTTGAGTTAGCGATGGAACTTTGTAGTTATGATCTGATACATCCACGACTTCCCATTCGTTGTTTTCTCTAACTTCTTTGCTCACCACTTTGTCATCTACGAATTCGCCGATTTTTTTTGTTTTTATTTCCTCGTTTTGCTTTATTATAACTTCTTCTTCGTAATCTATACTCATCTGGGTTCCGGGTTCCCCTATGGATTGAGCTGCTACTGTTCCTACTGGTTCTCCATATTCCACTTGTTTAGATTCAAATCTTTGTTTTGTTTTTTCTAGAACCTCTTCTATTTCTTTTTCAGTTAGTTCTTCATCCTCTGCTTTTTCTTTTATTTCTTCGAGTATTTTAGGCGGGATTTTTTGAGAATAATTCTTTAGTTTTTCTTGTATCTTCATTTTTATTCCTCCTTTACTTCTTCTATTATTTTGTCTATGTTCACTGCTTCTCCTCTGTTACTGAGAGTTGGGTCTATTCCGTCTTCTCCGTAATCAAATTGTATTATGTCATTTGCTGTGTTTCTCACTGTTCTATCTGGACCTATTTTTAGGTCCTGTAATGCGTTTATTAATCTTCTCTGCATATATCCAGATTGAGCTGTTCTCACAGCTGTATCAACCAATCCTTCTCTTCCTCCCATCGCATGGAAAAAGAATTCTGTTGGATTTAATCCATCTTTGTAGCTTGAATAAACAAATCCTCTTGCATCTGCTCCTAAGTCATTTTTTTCAAAAGCTGCTAGTGTTCTATCTTCGTATCCCCTATTTATTCTTTCTCCTCTAACTGATTGTTGTCCAACTGCTCCTGTCATCTGTGTTAGGTTCAGCATACTTCCTCTTGCTCCACTAACTGCCATTATTACGCCAGAGTTATCTGGGTCTAGATGATCACTTGCTATGTTCCCTGCTTTGTCTCTTGCATTCCCAAGAGTCTGCATTATTTTCATTTCTAAGGTTTCTTCTATCGATCTTCCTGGAATTGGTTCTAGTTCGCCTCTCTCATAGGTTTTTACTAATCTATTTACTTCATCTTCAGCTTCCTCAACCACTTTTTCTATTTGGTCTTCTGCTTGTTTTGGTAGATCTTCTTCATCTATTCCTATTGAGAAACCTAGTTTTGTTATTGCTCTAACTGATATCCTTGTAACGTCATTTAGGAATTCTGTTGCTCTTTCTATTCCTTGTTCTCTTATTATTTTATCTAATATTTCTCCACTGAACGCTCCGAATGCTTTTTCATCTATTGTTCCGCTTATAAGTTCTCCATTTTTTATTTTTACATAGGCACCGTCTTCACAGTCTTCTTCATCACATTCTCTGCAGTTTTTGCAGTGCTCTCCTTTGAATTCAATTGATAATTCATCTGGAATTGCTTGGCTGAAGATTTTTTTGCCGCTCCAGTATTCTTCTTCATTCTCTATTATGTCTGGTTCTGGTAATTTGTAGATTCCGGCTCTTCTCAGTAATTCTATTGCATCATCTTTATTGAATTTCTGTCCTTTTCTTGTTAACATAAATGAGCCAGAGATATGGTCATGTATTCCTCCTATTATTGGTGCTCCGAATCTTGGTGAAAGCATCTGTGTCTGTACTTTCATTAATAACTCAGCTTCTGCTCTTGCTTCTTCTCCTTGTAAAACATGTAAGTTCATTTCGTCTCCATCGAAATCTGCGTTGTAGGGTGGGCATACACATAAGTTAAGTCTAAATGTTTTATAAGGCATTACTCTTACTTCATGTGCCATTATACTCATTCTATGTAGTGAAGGTTGTCTATTAAATAATACAATATCCCCATTTTGTAGGTGTCTATCTATTTTCCATCCTGTCTCAACTTTTTCTGCTATATTTTCTTTATTGTCTTCTGTTATTTTTTGTTTTCTTCCATCTGATCTCCTAACGTAGTTGGCTCCTGGATGTCCTTCAGGCCCTCTCTTGATGTATCTTTTTGCTTTTTCTATATTCCTTTCTGTTACTTCTAATGGAATTGTGAGTTCTTTAGCTATTTCTTCGGGAACACCTACTTCGTTTATATCTATGTTAGGGTCTGGAGATATAACGGTTCTGTCAGAAAAATTCACTCTTTTACCTGATAAATTGTTTCTAAATCTTCCTTCCTTTCCTTTGAGTCTCTGAGATAATGTTTTAAGTGTTCTACCTGACCTATGTCTTGCTGGAGGTATTCCTGAGACCTCGTTATCTATGAAAGTTGTTACATGATACTGTATCAGTTCCCATAGATCCTCTATCACTAATTGAGGTGCACCTGCTTCTCTATTTTCTTGGAATCTCTGGTTAATTCTTAATATGTCAACTAATTTATGGGTTAAATCGTCTTCTGATCTTTGCCCTGATTCTAATGTAATTGATGGCCTAATAGTTACTGGAGGAACTGGTAGGGCTTCTAAAACCATCCATTCAGGTCTTGCTTTTTCTGGGTTCATTCCAAATACTTTTACGTCTCCATCGGGGATTCTTTGAAGCCATTCTTTGATGTCTCTTGGTGTTAATTTTTCATCCTCCTCCTTGAACGTGGTTGGTTTTTCGAAATTTATGTCTTTTTGTTCTTCACCACAATACATACATTGACTTGTCTTTCTTGCTTCTTTAAAGACCTCTCTGGTTAGATCTTCTACAGGTTCTTTCATGTCCTTTAGTTCTTGAATCTCTTCTAGATACTCTTCTTTTTTTGTTTCACTTAATAGTAATCTCCCACATTCTCTACATGTCCCTCTTAGCATTTTTCTTATTTCTCGATTGTAACCTACATGGAGTACAGGAGCTGCTAATTCGATTCTCCCGAAATGTCCAGGACATTCTCCTGGTCTTCCTCCACAGGTGTTGCATTCTAAGCCAGGATCTATTACTCCAAGTCTTCTGTCCATTAGACCCATTTCAATTGGATATCCATCGTCATCATAGGTATCAGGTGTTATAATTTTAGTTACACTCATTTTTCTGATTTCTTCAGGTGAAAGTAAACCAAAATCTATATTAGCTATTTGTTTTGTTGGTGTACTCATTTTAACAACTCCTATACTTTATCTTCTAATTCTATTTTTGGCATTATTCCCATTGTTTTTATTTCATCAAGCAATACTTTGAATGCATAACTCATTTCAACTTGAGACATAGATACGTCTTCTCCACAAACTGGACAATAAGATATGTTTCTTCTTTTGTCATATACTCCTATATGGCCACAATTTTCACAAACTAACTCTATCACTTTATCAGATTCATCCAATAATCTATCTTTTAGCGCCATTGACGCTCCATGCCCTACTAATACGTCTCTTTCCATTTCTCCAAATCTTAAACCTCCTTCTCTTGCTCTTCCTTCTGTTGGTTGTCTTGTTAGAACTTGTACAGGGCCTCTTGATCTTGCATGGATTTTTCCTGAGACCATGTGATATAGTTTTTCATAGAAGATGACTCCTGTAAATATTTGAGCATCTATTCTTTTCCCTGTTCTTCCATCGTAAAGTGTTTCCTTTCCTGTATCACTGAAACCATATTTTTGAAGTTGTTCTCTTATTTCATCTTCATCTTCTCCTGTGAATGCAGTTCCGTCAACTTCTTCAGCTCTGAGTGACCCTACTTTTCCACCTATCATCTCTAAAACATGTCCTACTGTCATTCTACTTGGGATTGCATGAGGATTAATTATTAGATCAGGAACTATGCCTTCTTCATTGAATGGCATGTTTTCTTGGGATACTGTTCTCCCTACAACTCCTTTTTGACCATGTCTTGATGCGAACTTGTCACCTAATTCGGGTACTCTTTGGTCTCTTACTCTTACTTTTGATAATCTTTGACCTTCTTCTGTTTCTGTAAGTATTACTGTATCAATTTTTCCTTCTTCATTTGACCGCATTGTTATGCTTGTTTCTTTTCTTTTTTGTGGTGATAGGCCAAGTTCAGTTGGTTCTTCAAGAAATCTTGGAGGTGATGTCATTCCTATTAATACGTCATTTGGCCCTACTTCGGTTTCTGGGTTGATTAATCCATCATCGTCTAAGTGGTTGTAGGCTTCTTCTCCTCTTGCTCCTCTTACTTCTGGATCCGGGATTTCGAATTGATTTCTTTGTCCTCCTGGATATCTTCTTTCTTCTCCCTCGTACATTCTAAAGAAATGGCTTCTCGATAAGCCTCTGTTTACAGATGCTTCGTTTATAATTATTGCGTCTTCTATGTTATACCCTCCATATGATAAAACTGCTACTACGAAGTTTTCTCCTGCGGGTCGATCTCTATAGCTTATTTTATCTGTCATTCTAGTTTTCACAATCGGGTATTGGGGGTAATGTAATAAGTGACCTCTTGTATCTCCTCTTAATCTATAATTTGCTTGTGGCAGGCCCAACACTTGTTTAACCATTCCTGATCCCATTGTATTTCTTGGAGACGCGTTGTGTTCTGGATATGGTAATACACAAGCGGCAATTCCTAAAATAAGTGCTGGATCAAGTTCTAAATGAGTATGTTCTTCAGTTATTTCTTGTTTTTTTATTGCTATTAGCGAGTCTTCTTCCTCTTCTGCATCAATATATTCTACTATTCCTTTTTCTAATAGATTCTTCCAGTTTAATTCTCCTTCCTGAACTTTTTCTATTATTTCATCTGTTAATTTTGATTCTCCATCTTCTACAACTATTAATGGTCTTCTCGCTCGACCTGAATCTGTTCTTATTATTACTTCTTTTGTTGATTTTCTAAAAGATGCGTTTATTTCTTCTGGAAGTTTATTTTCTCTTCTCGCTTCCTTTATTTTGTCAACTAAATCTCTAGGTTTTTCGTGTGTTCCTATTAGGCTGCCGTTTAGGAATACCTTTGCTCCCCGCATTATTTTACACCTCTTTCTATTTCGTTTACTCCGTAATCCAATAGCATTTGTTTTACCTCTTCTTCAGGTGATCCTTTTGTTAATTCGGCTGCCATCGCATAGTTTTTCACTAATCCACAGTTTGGTCCTTCTGGAGTTTCATTAGGACAGATTCTGCCCCAATGGGTGGAGTGAAGGTCTCGGGCTTCGAAATGAGGTTGAGATCTTGATAATGGAGATACTACTCTTCTTAAGTGAGCTAATGTTGCCATATGATCAGTTCTATCTAGTAATTGGGCTACTCCTGTTCTTCCTCCTACCCATTCCCCTGTTGCCATTGCTGATGTTAGTCTTTGGGTCAATACATCAGGTCTTACTGCTGTTTTCACTCTTAATTCTCTATTTCTTGTGTTTGCTCTTTCTAATTGATATTTAATGTCTTTGCTTAGTCTGTTGAAGCTTACTCTAAATAAATCTTCCATCAAATCTCCTGAAAGTTTTAATTTTTTATTTGAGTAATGATCTTTATCATCTTCCTCTCGCCTTCCTAGAGCTAGTTCAAAACATGATTCTGCCATTCTTCCTAAGTAATGTGCTTTTAGTATTCGGTCTTCTTCGTCATTTCCTATATGTGGTAATAAGTAATGTTCTAGAACGTAGTTTGCTCTTTTTAATCTGTATTCTTTTGCTTGACCTGCTGCTACTCTTTTACCTATCTTTTCTATTGCTTCTTCTTGTCCTTCTACTTCTGCTTCTTCTAGATTTTCTAGCATGAATTTTGTTATTTCTGGGTATTCTGAAACAGCTTTTGATATTTCTTGATCTGTTTCTAATCCTAAAGCCCTCATCAAGGTTATGAAGTTTATTCTTCCTGATAAGCCGGGGAATGATACTTCTAATATTCCTTCTCTTCCTCTTTCCACTATGATTAAAGCTCTATATCCTTCTCTTTTTGAGAATGTTTTTGCTACTTCTATTTGGTCACCATACCGATCATTATATTCTACCATTATTCTATTTGGTGCTAAATCTTCTAATGTCACTAAAACTCTTTCTGATCCGTTTATTATGAAATATCCGCCTGGATCTTTTGGATCTTCCCCCTTATCTACTAATTCTTCTTCATCCATTCCATCTAGGTTACAGGCTTTTGATCTTAACATTATAGGTAATTCGCCTATTTCAACCCATTTTCCTGTTCCTTCTTCTCCATTTTTAACAGG
>CAYPLQ010000035.1:0-12337 GCA_964411605.1 uncultured archaeon
ATATCAAAACCCTATTGGAAATCATTATTAGATATTAATTCATCAGAAATTTCTTCGTTCACTAATTCTCCTCCATCTATTATCACATTCGTTAATTCACAACCTAATATAACAGATCCTTCAAATATTATGCAATTATTTAATTTGGAGTCTCTGATAGCTGAGTTCTTAGAATAAATATTTTTTAGTTCCGAGTCGCCATTAACTTCCGAATCCACAACTTCATTTTTTCCATTTAATATTGTTTTGTTAGCTTCTAAGTAGCCTTCAGGAGTTCCTATATCGAACCATGTTCCATCAAAGCAATAAGAACATACTTTTTCTTTATTAATAAGCCATTGCAAAAAATAACCAGGTGCATCAGGGTTTTCACCCTCATTGATGTATCTATTTAGTTTTTCAATTGCTTTTTCCGAAAAACCATAATATGCTATGCTAACCAAATTTGAATTAGGTTCTTCGGGTTTTTCCTCAAAATCAATTACTTCTTCTCCTTCAGTATCTAGGACACCATAAGAAGAAGCTTCTTTTTCTGAAACTTCATATGCAGCTAAGCAAGTACCATCTTTTTCTTCAAAATAATCTAAAAAATCATTTGCATCAAAAGAAACATAGTTATCTCCAGCAACAACCAATAAAGGCCCACTTAGGTCTTTTTTATTTATAACCTGATTCAGAGCTCCTAAGGCACCAAGTTTTTCTTTTTCACCTAAAGAATTCTCGATAACTAATTCAACATCACTGTAATCGTTTTTTTGTATGTATTCTTCAAAATCAAATTGGAACCGCCTATTCACTGACAAATAAATTTTATCGATTTTTTCTGTATTAACTAAATCGTTAACTAAATAATCTATAATAGGACGATCCCCTAATGGCAATAAGGGCTTTGCTCTGTCTTTAGTTATAGGCCATAATCTTGTTGCAAACCCACCCGCTAAGATAACTGAATCCATTTTTTGACCATACGTTTCTTTACTGCTTTGCTATTAAAATCTATCCAAAAAACCTACTTTGGTTTTCGCAAAAAAACCTGGAAAGAAGCCCCATTTTGTTCTGAGTCTTTAACTCTTATGTGGCCATGATAAGCATCAACTATTTCTTTTACAATGAATAAACCTAATCCGTCTCCTCCTTTTGTTGAATAACCTTTCTGTATTATTTTTTGCTTTTCTTCATCCGATATTCCGATGCCATTATCTTCGACTTTGAAAATGAAGTAATTTGGTAGTTCTTCTTTTCTAATCCAGATCTTTTTTGCTTCACTGTGTTCTATTGAATTTCTAAGCAAATTCCTAAATAAATCTTTGAGTAAAGCTCCTCCAAGAACTTCAGTTTTTTCTTTTCCAATTTCATTAACTAATTCAATGTTTTTTCTTTTAGAAAAATCACTTAATTCATTAATAACGGCTTTAATGTCGTTTTTTATTAAATATTTCTCTGGATCGGTTTTTTCAACTTCTTCAAGAACCTTTACTCTATTAATTAAGTTTTCTGTGTCCTTTAAACCTCTTCTTGTTTTATTTAATTTATTTAATTGATTTTCACTTAGTTCTGTTTCCCCTAGGAGATTTAAATAACCCTTCACAATCTGTAATTTATTAGAAACATCATGGATTAATAAAGAATGAAGTATTTTTTCTCTTCTTTTAAGCCTCTTTTTTCCTGTAATATCTCTCAAAACAGCAACTATTCCTCTCCCTCTCTCCTTTGAATTCCTCTCCATTTCATATTGGGTTTTTTCACCACTTAAACATCTTTGAGCTTTATTTCTTACTTCTTTGTATTCGTCATCGGGAATAACTTCTTCAAGGCTCTTATTTTCAATTTCATCTACACCATATCTTTCTCTATACGCTTTATTCGCAAAAATATAATTAAATTCTTGATCCAATGCGGCTATTAAATCACTAGAACCTTCAATAGCTAGTTTATATTTTTTTAATTTTTCTTCCTTCTCTTTTTTTTCTTTAATAACTTTATAAGTTGCAACAAAAAGCCTTTGTTTTTTAGATGAAATTTTTTTGGCAGAAACCAATACAGGAATTAATTCACCATTTTTTGCTTTTCTATAAGTTTCAAAGTTATTTAATCCTTTTTTAGATTTTTGAATTAATTCTTTACCCTCATCTCCAAGTTTTTCAGGAACAATAAAGTCATTTATGTTTTCACCTTCGATTTTTTTCTGATCATAACCAAAAACTTTTTCAAACTCCTTATTTGCTCTAATAACTACGTTTTCTTCGGTAACTAAGACAATAGGTTCCACATTTTCTTCAAAAATAGTTTCAAATAGGTCCTCGGATCCATTAATTTCAATAATATCTATCACCATCACCGCAAATTCATGTTTTTTTCAAGAAAATTTCGAATTTAGCGCCACCCAAATCAGAGTCCTCAACTTCTATTCTTCCATTAAATCTGTTGAGCACTTTTTTAATCAAAAACAAACCAAATCCAGCAGAAGCACCGGTTTCTGTGTAACCAAGTTCAAAGATCTCTCTTTTTTTATTATTAGGCACACCTTTTCCATCATCTTCGACACAAATTATTAACTCATCCTCATTTTCATCTAAAGTAAAGACAATTTTTTCACAACCTGAATGCTTTAACGCATTTTCTAATAAATTAGAAATGATTTCTTTAAGTATTGGACCACCAATCACTTCTGAATTAGAAGCATTATCAGCAAAAAAAACCTCCACATCCTGGTCCTTGATTTCCTTGATTTCTTTTTTTATAAGATCCTTTATTTTACTTACCTTATAAGATTCTTTTTTAGTCGAAGACTTCACAGTTTTTCTAACCTTCTTAGATAATTCAATTACTTTTTCACCAGTTTCTATGGATTCATCAATTGCTTTTCTTTGTTTTTTATCTAAATCCGTGTTTTCCTTGATTAAATGTAATTTACCATTCATAATCTGTAATTTATTCCTTAAATCATGTGTAAGCAAGGAATGAAGTAATTCATTTTCTTTTTTTTCTTTTTCTACTTTTTCAGCTTTTTCAGAACTATTAGCATGATATAAACCAACTAATAAACTAATAAAACCTCCAGCAGAAGAATTATTCATCATAACTATTTCATCAAACAATATTGTACCATCTAATTTTTGTTGAAACAAAATATTCAAAATAGAGACTCCTAAAACAAAAATAACTCCAAAAAGTACCCATGAAGTTATTTTGTATATTGAATCATTTCTAAAGTTTGTGGAATACAACCAAATTCCACTAAAAATCAAAGACATGGTCGTAAAAATAGTCATGACTTGAAAAATAAATGTTGTTATGTCATCGAAACCAGATAATTTTCTCATAAAAAAAGTTAATTCAATGATTAAGTAAAAAAAACCAATAGATAAGATAGAAAAACTTCCTATACTTCTCCTTATATCATTAAAATCGTTTTTGGTCCTAAACATGTGTAATCAATAATAAGGGTTAAAGACTTTAAATATAAAAAAGTTTTTTAGCAATATCAGAAATGAAAAAACAATCAATGAAAACATCTATTTTGTTAAAAACATTATCCAAAAAATAAAATTAATTAAAAAAGAAAAAGGAAAAATTATTCTTTTTTGGGTTTTTCTTCATTAACTATTTTTTCTTCATCAATCGATTCAATTTCTATGACAGGTAGAGGTGTTTTTTTGTAATTAAATTCACTATCAAGTATTTGTAAAAAAGAATTATCTTCTCTGAACAACAATGCTCCATTTTTTAGATCAAATAAGATTGCATCAATTCTATATTTATTTGAAAGGCAAACTGGAGTAATGCTTTCTACTTCAGAAGCTGCTATGCGTACTTTTCCATTATTTAGTTCTATTCCACGAATAGCCTCATTAATACTTATCTCTATTTCTTTATTGAATCCATTTTTAAATTCAATTACTTCTCTCTCAAATTCCTCAAATTCCATTTTTCTCACCTAAAATCAATAATTCAATTACTTTAGATTGGATAAAAAATTGGTTTTTGTGGTTTAAAAATTTATGCAAAAAAACCATTAAGGATTCATTTCATTTCCTTAAAAATGAATCAATTAATCTAAAAAACCTTTAAATCAAATTAATAGATTTTTATGGTAATTTAATTTGTTTTTTTTATTTTAAAAAATAATAAATTTCTTAATGTAGTTCTTCGTATTTTTTAACCATTTTTTCTATGTCAACAGTGCTTCCTTTGCTTTCTCCTTCTTTTAGAGGTTCTTCTCTGAATCTTTTAGGTAAAGTACTTATCAATTCTGGTTTAAATTCTTTATTTAGTTTTCTTTCTCTTTTTATTGATTTTGATAAAATCTTTTTTAATTCTCTTTTAGAATAAGATAAACCAGTTCCATGTTTTAATAATTCTTTTGATGTTTCTAGATCCAATATGTCCATACATAATCCAATGTTTTTACACATTGTTAAGGAATCAGTTAATAACGCGATTTTTTCGGAATAAGTTACTAATTCAGGTTTCCCCTCTTCTTCGAGTCTTTTAGCTGCTTTTTCTGTTCCAAATCTCTTTTTTGCTTCTTTTGTGTTGTTAGTTAATTCAAAATAAGGTTCTGCTCTCAAGTGATCTGCACCTCGTGTCGAAATGGCATAAGTTAGGCCGTAGGCCTTAATTCCTCTTGGATCACCACAGATTATGTCAAGTCCCTTAACTTGCATAACCTTTTCTTGTGCCTCTTCACCAAATTTTTTCGAAAACTTCGTAGCTCCTTCCGCTAATTCATCGCCAACACCTTCTCTATTTGCGATTTTTTTAACTAATTCCTTTGTTTTTTCCTTGTCTCCCCAACTTATTTCGTGACCAATTTCGTCTGAATCTATTATGTCTTTTTCCTGGCACTCCATTAACCAACTAATTATCTCTCCAGTAGAAATAGAGTCCATTCCTACTTGATTCAAATAAGAATTCATTTCTAAAGCAAATTCTAGGTCTTTGTTATCGATTTTAGAAGTGAAACTGCATAATGTTTCATATTCAGGTCCTTCTGCTTCAGTATCTTTTGTTATGTAGTATCTTGAGCAATGTAGTCCACAGTTATAGCAGCTCTTGTTTTTTACATTGAATTCTTCGTCTAGTTTTTCGCCACTTATTTGGTCTACGTAATCACATTTTCCTTCTTGGAAATGCTTTGTTGGTAGAATTCCAATGTTATTTAAATCCTTCATAAGCATCGTTGTTCCATATTTGTTTCTTTTTTGGTATTCACTATGGTTTTGGATTTCTTTTCTCATCTTGTTTGATAATTTAAGTAATTTATGAGGTTCATAGTAATTTAGGGTTTCTTTGCCATTCACTGCCACGGCTTTGAGGTTCTTTGAACCCATAACTGCTCCTAACCCGGTTCTTCCATTTGCTCTGTTTCCACTGGAAATTATTGAAGCAAATCTAACTTGGTTCTCTCCAGCTTTACCGATGCCTGCAACCTCAGTAGTTGTGTCTGTTTGCTTCCTAATCTCTTTTGTAGTTTTAATAATTCCTTTTCCACTTAATTCCGGACAACCCTTTATTTGAATCTCTTCCTCAGTTATGTATAAATAAGAGAGCTCAGGTGCTTTATCCTTAATAATAACTTGATCGTATCCTGTTTTTTTGAGTTCTGCACCAAACTGACCTCCTGCAGCTGAATCTCCTAGTATTTCGGTCATTGGTGATTTAGCTGAAACAGTGTAGTAAGCACTTGCAGGTAAAATAGAAGCTGTTAATGGCCCTACCCCAAACACTAATTGATTCCTTGGGCCAAGAGGATCACAGTCCTTAGGAAGCTCCTCTAATAAACGCTTACTATTAGCGGCTCTACCTCCAATTACGTCTCTAAACCATTTTTCTGTGCTATCACTTACTTCATAGCTTTTTTTTCCAAGATCAACTCTAAGTACTTTTCCACTATATCCATTTTCCAGCAACTATTCCTTCCTCCATTTGAGCCTTATCTCCTTAGTTTTATCTAAGACGAGGTTTTTTCTTTTCTCAGTAACATCAGTTATTTCATCTTCTTTGTTCCGTTTTCTGTATTCGCTTAGATCTTTTTGCTCTGACTTTTCTTCTTTGTAAGTTAATGCGTTTTCTGTGCATACCTCAACACATCTTGGCTTTCCTCCACAGAGATCACATACATAAACTATGTCCTCAAATAATTCTATTGCACCTATTGGACAAAGTTCTTCACATAAACCACATCCAGTGCATTTTGTTGGAGAATAAACTATTTCTCCGTTCTCTCCTTTACTTAATGCGTTTTCTGGACAATCTAAGCAATATCTTTCCTCGCATTGTTGACAAACAACTGGTCCATCAATTCCTTTTTCATAGAGATTGAGGACACTTATTCTAGAATATTTCTTGTTGATCTTACCAGTGTGTACGAAAGAACAAATTGTTTCACATTTTTTGCATCCACTGCATTCACTGTAATTAACTTCAATCATCTTCTATTACCTCTAAAGAATATTTTACTTCTCCTCTGGGATCTGGGCACTGAACGGTTTCAGTTTTTTTTATCCAATCTTCTTCATTTAATTCTTTTTTTCTTTCTAAGCACGGAAGCAATGGCATCATTGCTTGTAGAGCCCACATACAAATTCCTTTGTTATTTGGTGTAGTTATTTGGTTATTTTTTAAGTAAAATGTGTCACCTACGAGCATCGGTTGGTTAC
The DNA here is from genome assembly GCA_964411605.1 of uncultured archaeon. Lineage (GTDB taxonomy): Archaea > Halobacteriota > Methanonatronarchaeia > Methanonatronarchaeales > Methanonatronarchaeaceae > PZKD01. Next base: position 6,663 of record CAYPLQ010000035.1, read on the forward strand.
AGTAGCCATCAATTTCTTTTACAGTTATCTTAATCATTTTTTGATTCCTGATAAGACATAAACTAAGGTAATTAAAGCAACTAATCCTATACTCAAAGAAACTATGTATGGGGTATCTAAACCAAGTAAGAGAAATGAAACTGCGGATGCACCTGCTGCTGTGAAAGCATAAGGTAATTGACTATTCACGTGGTCTATGTGGTCAGCTCCACTGAAACTGCTAGATAAGATTGTTGTATCCGATATAGGTGAGCTATGATCTCCAAAAGTTGAACCAGCTAACACTGAAGCAAGATAAAGTGGAAGTGATTGATTCATCTGGATTGCTATAGGTAAAGCAACGGGCAAAACTATTCCCATTGTTCCGAAACTTGTTCCTGTGGAAAATGCTACAAACATTGTTGCTAAGAAAAGTACTAGTGGCAATAAATAAGTTATTCCTATTCCAGTAACTTGATTAACTATGTAAGTAGCTGTTCCTAGTGAAGCATTCATTTCTACTATTCCCCATGCAAATACGATAATGATCATTGGTGTGACAAATAACTGGGTTCCGTCTTTGAACATTTCTTCGTATTTTTTTAAGTCAAACCATCCTTCAAGCATGAATAAAGAACATATTACAACTATTCCTAATGAAGCTCCATATATTAATGAACCTGAGAAATTACTGAACAATATTGCTTCTCCTATTCCCTTACCTCCATTGAAGAATCCTCCTGTATAAAGCATAGATAAAATAGTTGTAATTATTACTGTAGTTATTGGTAATATGAAGTTAATGGCTTTGCTTGGTGCCTCGCTGACTTTATCAATTATTTCTTCGGTTTTAAACATTGGATCTGCATCAGTTGCCATTATTTTTCCTGTTTCTTTTGCTCTTTTTTCGGCTTTTTTCATTGGACCATAGCTTTTTCTTGTGAAAATAAAGACCCATACTAGTATTAGGGAAAATATGCAATAGAATGCCAATGGAATTGCTTCTAAATAGATTTTAAATGGTGATTGGTTAACTGCTGTTATCCCTCCTATTGTACCTACTATATAAGCTCCCCATGTTGAGAAGGGAATTATTCTTGTTATTGGAGCAGCTGTTGAGTCAAGTATGTAGGAGAATTTTTCTTTACTAACTCCTAGTTTATCTGAAACCTCTCTTAGTGTTTCTCCAACAAATGTTGTGTTGATTATGGGGTCGATGAATAAAGTGGTTCCATAGAGAGCTTCAGCTGCTTCAACATCTTTTTTGTTTCTTATTTTTTTCTTGAATATCTGAGCGACTTTTATGTGGGCACCTGATCCATACATTAGGCCGGTTAGGCCACCCATTGTGAATATGAATAAAACGAGTTTTAGGTGCATCATTGAACTTATTCCTTTAATTATCCAGTCTATTGATATTGCAGCTGCTGAGATTGGGTTGCCACTTGCTTTTATTAGGCCTCCGGCATATATTCCGATTCCTAAGGAAGTTATAACTCTTTTTGTTGCTATTGCTAAGATTATAGCTAATAATGGTGGTAATATTGAGAGTGCTCCATAATCCATTTTTATTCCTCTTTTTTGATGTAAGGAACATATTTAGAGAAACACAAAAACTTTATGACATAAATAATTTAAATAAACTAGAATTGACATAAATATGTTAAATGGGTTGGGGAGAACAACAAATAACGAAAAAACAAAGAAAATAAAAAAAAAACTCTATTAACCTAGTTCTCTAAGAACCTGATCTGTTTCCTTTGTCGTTTCATAATAAGTATGTTTCTTATGTATCATCTCTTTATCACTAAACTCTCTTTCCTTCCCCTTTATTATACTTCCTTCGTATTTTTTAACGACATCAGCTATCAACATAGCCTTATAGTGTTTCTTGGCAACATCAAGACCTATATTTAAGTCCTTAGCTGTTTTTCTTGGATAATCTGGACCATGTTTTTTTATTCTTAAAGCAATTTTGCGGGCAAGTTCTAACTTAAGCAAAAAACTCTTTTTTCCTTCTTTCTTATCCAAGAACCTAAGTAAGTGATCTCCTTTGTCACTTAATTTGTAATAAGTATGGTGCTGATGAGTTTCCTTAGATCTCTTCAATTTAACTTTTTTACGCTTGAGCATCCCAGAAGGAATTTTCTCTAATAAACCAACATCTTGGAGTTTCTTGCAGCAATCTCTAACAGTTTTTATTTCACTATCTAAGTTATAACTAATAGATTTAGGATAATCTCCCTTAACAGTCTTAAGGTGACTTAGAATCAAGAAAACTAATGGATTAGGTGGAGCAACTGCCAAAGGCCCTTCAACTTTCTTCTTTCTCTCTAACTCTTCTTCAAGTTCTTTAGCTTCTTCGTACCTAATTTGAGCATTTTCACTAACACTCTTATCGATAGCTAACTCAACTTCAATTACCTCACCATCAGGAGTCTTGAGTTCCTTAGTTACTTTACCAGTGTCCCAGTGCTCTCCTTCTTCATTATGAATTTCTTTGAACTCATTCTTGAGTTCATGTAGATGAGTAAAAATAGTTTCTGCTTCTTTCCTTAGTTGATTTATTTTTTTCTCACTAACCATGTGCTTTTAAAAATAATGGATAAAAGAACTAGGTTTTTGGTGTATTCTTCAGATATGGTTTTTAATATTTTTCTTAAATGACTCGAAGAAACCTTTTTCCGGTTCCTTGTGCTTTCCTTCAATCTCTCTAAGCTCTTTCAATAGTTCCTTTTCTTTTTCATCTAAGTCGGTTGGTGTCTCGATTTTGGCTTTAACAAACAAATCGCCTTTTCCCCTTCTCCTGAGCCTAGGCATTCCTTTGTCTCTGAGTCTAAAGATTTCCCCATTTTGAGTTCCCTTAGGAATCTCTAATTCAACTTCTCCATTAAGTGTTGGAATCTGTGCTTCGCTTCCCAACGCTGCATCAGGGAAACTCATCTTTAGTGTATAAAATAAGTCATCGTCTTTTCTTTCAAATACATCGTGTTCTTCGATATCTACTTCCACCAATAAGTCCCCAGCTGGATCTCCTCTTTTTCCCGCATGTCCTTTTTTATCAACTCTCAGTCTCTGTCCACTCTTTATTCCTCTGGGAACCTCAAAATTGATTTCTTCTTCTCTAAGAACTCTTCCTTCGCCACCACATTTACTGCATGGATCATTTATTTCTTCACCGCTTCCATTACAGGCTGGGCATTCTCTGGAAATAATTTGTTGACCCAATAAGCTTCTTTTTGTTTCCTTTACAACTCCCTCACCATCACATCGTTGACATGTTTCGATCGAACTTGGGTCAGTTGTTCCTTTTCCATCACATTTGGAGCATTGTTGGTATCTCTTAACTCTTAGAGTTTTTTCTCCTCCTTCATAGGCTTCTTCCAAAGAAAGAGTTACTCTAGCACCAAGATTTTCCCCTGTCCGTTTCTTTTTTCCTCTGCCTTGATTAAAGAAATCGCCGAAACCTCCTCCTCCAAAGAATTGATTAATTAGGTCTTCGAAGTCACTGAAGTCGTTTCTAGCTCTCTGCCGATATTGGTTATTTATTCCTTGTTTTCCGAAACGATCGTATCTTTTTCTTTTCTCTTCATCACTAAGAACTTGATAGGCTTCATTGATTTTCTTGAATTTTTCTTCATCAGCTTCATCGCTGTTGGAGTCCGGGTGATATTTCTTGGCCTTCTTTCTATAGGCCTTCTTTATTTCTTCCTGAGAAGCGTTTTCATCAACGCCTAGTCGCTCATAATATTCTTTTGGCATAAATTAGAAAACAAATAAATTATTAGGTTATCCATTTAGGATTAATTTATTTATTCCTCGGTTTCTTCTTTATCAACTTCTTCGTAATCAGCGTCAACTACGTCCTCTCCTTGTTGTTGGGTTGTGTTTGTTGTGTCTGCATTGAAACCAGCTCCTCCTGGTCCTGAACCAGCTTGTCCTGCTTGTTGTTGAGCCTGTGCTTGTTGACCATAAACTTGTTTACCTATCTCTTGAGCAGCTTCTTCTAGTTCCTGCATCTTTTCGTCGATTTCATTTATTTCTGGTTTATCTTGATCCAGTACTTCTTGTAATTCATTTATTTTTTGCTCTATGTCTTGTTTGAGGTCTTCATCAACTTGTTCTTCCATTTCATCCATTGTTTTCTTTGTTCCTCGAATCAATTGTTCCGCGGAATTGATTTTTTCTACTCTTTCTCTTTTCTTTTTGTCTTCTTCTTCGTGTTTCTTGGCTTCTTCTTTCATTTTTTCTATTTCTTCTTCATCTAAGCGTGCTTGATCCTGTATTGTTATGGATCTCTCGTTTCCGCTTCCTTGGTCCACTGCACTTACTTGTAGTATTCCATCTGCATCGATTTCGAATGTTACGTCTATTTGAGGTTGTCCGGCTGGTGCTGGTGGAATTCCATCTAATATGAATTTTCCTAGTGATTTGTTGTCTTTAGCCATCGCTCTTTCTCCTTGTAATACATTAACAGTGACTTGGGTTTGGTTGTCTACGGCTGTGGTAAATGTCTTTGTTTCTTCTGTTGGTATTGTTGTGTTTCTTTCTATTAGTTTGGTGAAAACCCCTCCTTTTGTCTCTATTCCTAAGGAAAGTGGGGTTACATCGAGTAACAATAAGTCATCTACTTCTCCTGCTATTGAACCTGCTTGTATTGCAGCTCCTTTGGCAACAACTTCATCTGGATTAATTTTTTTGTTCGCTTCCTGACCCGTTATTTCTTTGACTTTTTGTTGAACCAATGGTATTCTTGTGGATCCTCCAACCAATATTACTTCATGTATTTCGTTTTTTGAGATATCAGCGTCTTTCATCGCTTGCTTCATAGGTTCTTTGGTTTTATCAACTAAATCCATTATTAGGTCTTCGAATTTTGCTCTTGTTAATTTGTATTCTATGTTTTTGGCTCCATCTTCATCTTGGTAAATGAATGGGATGTTTATTGTGGTTTGTTTCCTTGATGATAGTTCTTTTTTAGCTTCTTCTGCTGCATTTTTTATTCTTTGAAGCGCTTGTGGTTCTTTACTTAAGTCGATTCCGTGTTCTTCTTCGAATTTTTCGAGCACCCAATCTATTATTCTTTGATCGAAGTCGTCTCCTCCAAGGTGGTTGTCACCACTTGTTGCAACAACTTCGAAAACACCTTCATCTAGTTCAAGTAAGGAGACATCGAATGTTCCTCCTCCAAGGTCATAGACCAAAATAGTTTCTTGTTCTTTGTCCTTTAGTCCATATGCCAAGGAAGCTGCAGTAGGTTCATTTATGATTCTTTCAACTTCGAACCCAGCTATTTCTCCAGCATCCTTAGTAGCTTGTCTCTGTGGCTCAGTGAAGTAAGCAGGTACAGTTATAACTGATTTACTTATTTCTTCTCCTAAATAATCTTCTGCATCTCGCTTAAGTTTCTGTAAAATCATCGCAGAAATCTCTTGTGGTGTATAAGAACTATCTTCTAGCTCTACTTCGTAGTCCTCACCCATGTGTCGCTTAATACTCTTAACTGTGTTCTCTGAATTCGTGATTAATTGGTTCTTAGCTGGTTTACCAACTAATCTCTCACCATCTTTAAAACCAACAATAGATGGAGTTGTACGATCACCTTCAGCGTTCTCGATTATTTCAGCATCACCACCCTCAATCACTGCCATAGCAGAATTTGTAGTTCCTAAATCAATACCAAGTATTTTTTCAGA
>CAYPLQ010000036.1:0-8232 GCA_964411605.1 uncultured archaeon
CGCCGAGTAAACCGATAATTAAATTGTAGATGTGCTGTGGTCCTATCATACACAAGCCCCTTCCTAATCCTTGATTAGGTAGGGGTAGTTGACTGCATTAGTAGCTATTATTTTACCTATCTGGGTGGTTTATGATACTTTAGTGATTCAAAAAAAGATGGTAGTAGGAGAAAAATTGATTTGGATTTTAGGTTCTTTTTTGATACCAATTTTATTGCCTATAATTTATTTAATAGTTGTTAAAAGAAACAATAAGTATTTATTGAACAAAAAAAATAATTTAACGGAGAAAAAGAAATATGAACGACTTGAAAAGCTTTTTAATTTAAAAGAAAAGGGAGCTATAACTGAAAAAGAATATAAAAAAGAAAAAGAAAAACTTTTTTAAATACGTTTAACTTGGTTTTTAAGAAATTTGGGAGTTAAAAATATTTTTTTGAGGAGGAAATAGTTTGGTTACTAAAATAAGAGTAGTTGCGGGTGTATTATTAGATGAAGACAAAAATATTCTTTTAGGAAAAAGATCTGAGGAAAAAGAACTAGGGGGTTTTTGGGAGTTCCCGGGAGGAAAAATTGAGTCAGATGAAAGCCCTAAGGAATGTCTTGAGAGAGAGATAAAGGAAGAATTAGATATAGAGATAAGGATTATAGAAAAGTTATGTGGTTTTAATTATGATTATGGAACTAAGGAAATTAAGTTTATTGTTTTTTTAGCTGAAAGAATAAAAGGAGAAATAGATTTGAGTGCGCATAAAGAAGTATCTTGGGTGAATGAAAAAGAATTGAATACATATGAGCTTGCACCAGCTGATAAGAAGATTTTGAAGCGACTTAAAAAATATTTTGACTGAGTAGTAATTAAGGAATATGTTTATCTAACTGGTTGAGAAGACACCTTCCTAAATCTCTGATTTAGGTGTGTGATGAATCAGTCTGGTAGGGAAAACACTAGATACCAGAGATGGTGTGTGATGATAGAGGTATCGTGTATAAGGAAGTCTCTGAGGCCTATATTTCCTAAAGGTGCTGTAGGTGTGGTAAGGAAGGGTTAAGGAAGAAAGGGTTGTTCAAGTGTAACGTTACTGAGATAAATGCTGATGTAAACGGTGTTTGGGGGCATATCTAAGCGGGTACTTGGCAAATCTGAAATAAGGTCAATGCTTGGTGCAGCGGCATCTGTGACTATGCCAGCACTTCCTAGCAAGGACTCGGCCTCTCCATATTCTGTGTGAAGTCGGCGAGTAGAGGAGAACCCTTGAATTGGTTGGAAGGCTCTTCCTAACGAGCATAGCGAATTAGGTGGAGGATGTCACATTTGGAACTTTATGGAACATTGAATCAAAATCTTTTTAAAATAATAAAGTAAACTTGATAAAGGTGGTTGTATGAAGAAAAAAACAATAATATCCCTATCAATAATTTTTTCCCTACTGATTATCTCGATAGGATGTGTCCAGAACCCAGGGGAACAAAATAAGAATCAACTTACAATAAAAGATGACAAAGATAGAAATGTATCAATCCCTAAGAACGTGGATAAAGTGATTTCGTTGGCTCCTTCAAACACTGAGACCCTATTTGCGTTAGGTGAAGGCCCGAAAGTAGTTGGAGTCACTGAATACGCAGATTACCCGAGTGAAGTAAAATACAAAGAAATGGTTGGTGGGTTCCAAAACCCAAGCATAGAAAAAATAATTTCATTGAACCCAGATGTTGTTTTTGCATCAACAAGAACAGGAGAACAAACAGTCGAGATACTAGAAAAAAACAATATTTCGGTTTATGTAACAAATCCTGATTCATTAAGCGATATTTATGAAAACATCGAGGAAATAGGAAAGATAATGGGAAAAGAAAAATATGCGGAACGATTAACAAGTGAGATGAAGGAAAGAACAGAAAATATAACCAAAAAAGTAAGTGATTTAGAAGAAAAAGATGTTTTTTACTTAATGAGTACATATGGGGGAACATGGACTGCTGGTAAGAACACATTTATTAATAAGTTAATAATGAAGGCAGGAGGAAACAACATAGCAGATGACCTCAAAGGGTACAAAAAAATAAGTAAATCAACAGTAATAGAAGAGGACCCTGACTTAATTATAACAACAAAGCATTGTTATACGAGTTTAGATGAATTAAAGAATAAAACAGGGTGGAAAGAATTAACAGCGATTCAAGAAGATAAATTTTATACTTTAACCGAAAATAAATTAGTTAGACCGGGACCAAGGATAATTGATGGACTAGAAGAGGTTGCACAAGTTATTCATCCTGATGCTTTCCAATAACATAAATAAAATCAAAATAATTTAATTTATTTTTTTTAAAATGAATTTAAAGCAATTTATGGACAAAAGAAATAATAAAAAAATATTTATTATTTTTCTGTTAATTTTAACTTTAACAATTTCTTTACTATCATTGGGTATGGGCGCAGTCCGAATTTCGCCAATAAAGGTAGTTAAGGTAATTTTAGATAATATTCCAGTAGTGAGTAATTATTTTAATGTTAATTATGGTAAAGGAATTGAAACCATAGTTTGGGGTCTTAGAGTTCCTAGGATTGTTTTAGGAGGAGTTGTTGGAGCTGCATTAGGTACTGCAGGAGCAATAATGCAAGGATTATTTAAAAACCCATTAGCAGATCCTTACATAGTTGGTTTATCAAGTGGATCGGCCTTAGGAGCTGCATTAGCAATTGTTTTAGGTTTAACTACCATATCAAATTTATCTATACCTTTAATAGCTTTTTTAAGTGGTTTAATCACAATATCATTAGTTTATAGTATCGCTAAAGAAGGTCGAAAAGTCCATGTAGACACTTTGTTATTAGCAGGTGTAGCTTTTAGTTTTTTACTTTCAGCTCTAACCAGATTCATAATGTACTTTAGTGGAGATCAAATTCATGAAGTTATGTTTTGGATATTAGGTGGATTAACAGGAGCAAATTGGGATTCAATAATAATTTCTTTTCCCTTAGTCTTAATAGGGATTTTCCTAGCATTTCCCTTGGCTAAGTATTTAGACGCCATTATGCTAGGAGAGGAAGATGCAATGTACTTAGGTGTTGATGTAAATAAAATAAAAAAAATCCTATTAGCTGATGCCTCACTGATAACAGCGATCTCTGTTGCATATAGTGGTGTAATTGGGTTTGTAGGATTAATCCCACCCCACATAGTAAGAATAATTATTGGGCCTAAACATAAAAGCTTAATACCAGCATCAGCTTTATTGGGAGCTATTTTTTTAGTATTATCAGATATTATCGCTAGAACAATAATGGCACCCACTGAAATACCGGTTGGCATAATAACAGCTATTTCAGGAGCACCATTTTTCATATATTTACTTTGGAGAAGGAAAAAAGGAGTCTAAAATGATTGAAATAAATAACCTAAGCTTCAAATATAATGGAAAAAAGGTTCTTGATAATATAGATCTTGAAATAACAGAAAACAAATTAATAGGAATAATTGGTCCAAATGGCTCAGGAAAAACAACTTTAATAAAATGTTTAGCAGGAATAAATTCTGTAGAAAAAAATAAAATTAAAATAAAGGGTAAAGATATATTTAATCTAAAAAGAAAAGATATAGCAAAATATGTTTCAGTTGTACCACAAAATACGAGAGTTAATTTCGATTTTAAGGTAAAAGAAATTATTTCTATGGGTAGAATAGCTTATAGATCTCTATTAGATGTACATGGAAGAAAAAAAGAAGATAAGTCATCGATTAAAGAGGCTATGGATTTAACTGAAACAAATAAATTCAAAGAAAGGATAGCAAGTAATTTAAGTGGAGGTGAATTACAAAGAGTTATAATAGCCAGAGCATTAGCACAAAATACTCCTATACTTTTATTAGATGAACCTACTTCTCATTTAGACATAAACCACAAAATCGAAATAATGTCTTTAGCAAAAAACCTCTCAAGAGATAAGCTCATTATAGGAGTTTTCCATGATCTCAATTTAGCTGCACAATATTGTGACAAATTAGTTCTATTAAATGAAGGAAAAATAAAGGCCAAAGGCAACCCATGTGATGTTTTAAATCCTAGAATTATCAGAGAATCATATGGTGTTAATACTATCATTAAGAGCCATCCAATTATCGATTCTGTTTTTGTCACACCCTGCACTAAAGAAGAAAAAGAAAATAGCTTTGATGGAAAAAAAGTCCATGTAATAGCAGGTGGAGGAACAGGAAGCAGTATATTTTATGAACTAAATAAAAAAGGACATAAAATAACTGCTGGAGTGATAAACAGTTTAGATAGTGATGCTGAAACAGCTGATTCGATAGGAATTGATGTAATAAAAGAAGCACCTTTTTCAAATATATCAGAAAAAAAACATAACAAAAACATTGAATACATAAAGAAATCAGACATAACTATACTATCAAACCTAAAATTTGGAAACGGAAATATCAAAAATTTAGAGGCACTTGAAACCGCATTAGAGAAAAATAAAAAAGTAATTTCATTGGAAAAAGACCCTATTAATGAAAGAGATTATACAAAAAACCAAAAAGCCTCTGAGATCTACAATAAATTAATAAAAAAAGGAATGGAAAGAGTAAAAGATTTAAATGAATTAATAAAAGAAATTGAGAATCAATAAAATACCTAATTAATAGATTAAATTTAATTAAAGGTTCTAGATATTTTAGGGCCTAAGAACGATTTTTTATTGCTTCAAAATAAAAAACAAAAATAGGATAATGAAAATTAAAGATTACGAAGGAAAAGACAACATCATATTAGTTAATAGAAACAACAAATACCCCGAAAATTCAGATAAAAAATTTGAAAAAGGGTATTCTCCCGAAAAAAACTTAAATAAAGATCTTAGGGAAGAGATAAGAGAAGAAGTTATTCAGGCATGGGAGAAAGAAGTTGAAAAGAGAGAAGACATAACTAAGTTATCAGAAAAACAACTAAACAACTTAATTGGTAAGATGGAAAAAGAGATAAGTGGTAAATTAATTTACACACCACATAAATTAGTTTTCGATTACTTAAAACTCCGAGGACATGATATTGAAGAAATTTATCCAAAATTAGAGTCAATAAATAATGATAGAAATTAATTTCTTTAATCCTCTTTGTCTCGATATAATTTATTTTTATCCAGTTTGTTTTTCTAAATAAATAGGCAAAAAGATGAAATACAATACTCAGACATGAAGACATTCAGATTTACCCACAACAACTACAGCATTATCTAATATAGCACGAATTGTGAACTACCTGCACGGCTGATCCGTGGGATTCCCTGAGGATGAACAAACGACATTTAGCAATAACCCAGCTTCTGTAAAAAAATGTGGATAAGGCGGAAAGGAACCCCTTACATGTGCTGGAAGCCTCGACCTAAAGAGGAGATGTCACCTAGAACAAAAATTATTTAATCCTTGTTTTTTTAAAAAAAACTATAGACTTTGTTTGGAGGTATAGATTTTTTCTAGAAAACAAGATTTTGTAGAAAACGATGTCTTAAAAACTTGGGAGAATTTATTGAAAATAAGTTTCTTAAAGAAATTTGCATTTAGTCTTTTAATATTTACATCATTTGGTTCTTTAATTTATTTATTTGTTCTAAAAACCGGTAATAGTTTTCTTTTTTCTTTATTAATCCTTCCTGTTTTTTTAACTAGTTTTTTCTATCATGAAGGATATAAAATAATATTACCTGCTTTTTTAGGTATGACTACGCTTTTTATTTATTACGCAGATTTTTTTGGAATTTCCAGTTCCTATATTTTACCATTTATAGTTTCTTCAAGCATATTTAGTATAGTAAATATATCAACTTCATATTCAGGTTATAGAATCTTAAAATGGGAAGAATCAGAAAAGAGAAGAATTTTTTTGAGTTTACTTTTGCGACAAGATATCAGAAGTAAAAAAGAAGAAATTCAAGGATACATAGATTTATTAGAGAGGAGTCCGGATCAAAATTATTTAAATGAAATAAAAAAAGCAGTAAATGAAATAGACGATATTTTAAGTTTATCTAGGATTCTTAATGAAGTAGAAGAGAAACAAACTTTTTTCGAAAAAAACATTAATAAATTATTGAGGGAAGTCATTGAAAGATATAGAGAATCAAGTGATGTAAATAAAATAAAAACAAATTTTTCCTCCAAAACTCCATACGTGTTAGGTGATCAAAACCTTGAAGACTTTTTTTCTATTTTTTTAAAAACCAGAATCCAGAAATCTAATTCAGAAAATATCAAAATCACTACAAAGGAACAAAATAATTATGTTAAAATTAAAATCATGGATGATGGTGACACATTAAGAAAAGAGCTAAAAAAGATTTTTTGTGGGGAGTCATACTTGGGTAATACTACAGGTCAAGGAGGTGCTACTTATTTCATTATCAAGGAAATTGCTGATAAATACAGAGCTGAAATCAACGTAAAGACGAACAAAAATATCAATAAATTTTGTTTCTACTTTGAAAAACCAAATTAATAAATTTCTTTTTATAGGGGACTCATTAAAGAATTGGTGAGTGGTTTGTTGGTTAAGGAAATAATGTCTCAACCGATTGAGACAATTGATTTTTCGTTATCAATTAAAGATGTTGCAGAGACTTTATCGAAAAACAATATTGGTTCGGTTATAGTGGTTGGGAACGAAGTTTTGGGAATAATAACAGAAACAGATATAATAGATGCTATCTCTGAAAATAAGGACATTGATGCGCTTAAAGCGAAGGATATAATGTCTTCACCATTAATAACAATTCATCCATTAAAGAAAGTAGAAGAATGTGTAGAAAAAATGAAAGAAAATAACATAAAGAAGATAGCGGTTGAAAACCAAGGTAAGTTACTTGGGATGGTTACAACTAAAGACATAAGTCTCCATTCACCTGAAATGGCTTCACAGGTTTATCTTAGTAAAATAAAAAAACGTAGATATAAAAAGAAATAATTGAGGAATTTATATTTTAAGTTATTTTTTATTTAAATCATTTCTTGGTTAAGCATGTCCCATTTTAGATCTAATAACGCAGAATAAATTTCTCCGTTCTTAATTGTTATGTGGGCTTCGTGAGGTGTTAAGGCTTGAGTAACCTCTTTTCCTGTCCTATTTCCATACCCGCCATGTCTACTAGTGAATTCAAAAACAAAAGTAAAACAACTTGTACATCCTTCTAGATCTGGATAAAGCGTTTCTTGATGTTTTAAGTTATAGCCGTCAAAGACATAGGTAGGTGATTTTTTTATAAATTCTCTTGCAATCTCTTTACTTCCTTCTTCAGAAAATTTATCTATTTTTTTTCCTCCTATTCCCGAACTCAAAAGTGAAAAACCAACTACAGCTGCAAGAACTATTAATATTGTTATTATCACTAATCGTTTATTTTTCATTTTTATTCACTTTTTTCACTTCTTTTGGATCCTTATTTATTTTATTAGATATTAAATATTATTAATTATCTTAAAAACTCTATTTAGAAATTGAAATAAGTATATAATTAATTAAATTTCTTTAATCTTGGAAATAATTGAATAAATTAGAAATAATTTAGATTATTTGAAATTAAACAACTTCAATTAAAGAATGATTTTTATCTATTTGGCTGAGAAGACAACTTCCTAAATCTTTGAATTCTTATATTTTGTATTTTAAAAAAATCTCTATTATTTTTTATTTTTTGGAGCTTATTTATTTGAAGTGTGGTAGAAAGTTTATTTTTTCAATGGATGTATTTGCAGATATATCTATGTCTATGACCTCTATGTTTTCTTTCTTTAATTTCTTTTTTATTTCTTTTGAGATTTTTCCTTCTTCCCCTTCTTCACATAAAAGAAGGGAAATTATGTTGTGATCCATGTAGGCTCTAAATAAGAGGCTAACATTTTCTTCATTTTTCAATATTTTTATTGTTTTTTCTTCGTCTTCTTCTGGAACAGATAGCCCTATAGCTATGAATGAAAAACCTAGTGCGTTATAGTTAGGTAAAATAACTCCTCCTCGCTTAATTTTGTCTTGTTTTTCGAGTTTTTTCATTTTTCTGTAGACTGTTGCTCTGCTGACTCCTATGTTTTTTGCGATCTCTGAATAGGAGGGATTTCTTTTTTCATAGTATTCATTAAGTATTTTTTTTTCTATTTTGTTTAATGAGTGCCCCATAGATACTATTAAAAAGGTTATTTATCACGATAAAATTATTGTAATTGATATCAATAACAAAAA
>CAYPLQ010000036.1:8332-12198 GCA_964411605.1 uncultured archaeon
ATGAAAGGACATATGGGTAAGATTTTGAGATTAGATTTGACAAATTTGAAGACAAAAGAAATTGCTACAAGTGATTATGAAGAATTCATCGGTGGCCATGGAATGGGGTCAGCTATTTTCTTTGATGCAGTAGATGATAAAACCATCAGCGGCTTCCATCCAGATAATGTTATAACAATGATGACATCTCCTTTATGTGGGACATTAGCTCCAGCAACAGGGAGGATTGAGCTAAATGGTATTAGTCCTCAGTCTTATCCAACTGAGTGGTACTCTAGAAGTAACTTTGGGGGCAGATTCTCAGCGATGCTAAAGTATGCAGGATACGATGGCCTTGTAATTGAAGGAAAAGCAGATGAACCTACTTGGGTTAACATAATTAACGAAGATATTGAGTTCAGGAATGCTGAATCTCTTTGGGGTCTAGATACTTGGGAAACCCAAGAGGAGATTTGGACAGATGTAAGCGGTAATTCAGTTTCAGTGGATGAAAGAGAATGGTATCAGACAGAGAGAGGTAGAGATGAAGGAAGAACAACACAAAAACCGGCTGTTGCAACAATAGGTCCTGCAGGAGAAAACCAAACCCGAAGCGGGGCTATAATACATGATGCCGGTAATGGAGCAGGAAACGCAGCTTTTGGTTCAGTATGGGGTTCAAAGAACTTGAAAGCGATAAGTGTATTAGGTACAAAAAGTGTTGAAATAGCTAACCCAAGCGCCCTATTGAAAGCTAGAGAGTGGGCTGAGGATAATTATAACAACCAAGAATCCGATCCTAAACCAAATTGGGGCTCCGGTGTAGCTGCATTTGGAGGGGTGCCAGGTGCTGAAGGATTTGGAAATATTGCAGAAGAACAGGTGAGACCACAAGGATGTCTTTCATGCCACAGATGTACTCGTAAAAGGACAGAAAGCGGCCATGGTAATGAAAGTGGATGTGTAGACTTTTTATTTTATGATGTCCATGATGAACAGAAACATGGTGGCGTTACCAAAGAAACTGCTAAAGCTGGTGATTTGTCTCAAAGATATGGAATAAATGTTTATTTCCTTGAAGAGGGAATAAATTACCTAAAACACCTGCATGAGAAGGAAATTCTGGGTGAAGGAAGAGAGATTCAAGCTAATTTGCCTTGGGATGAATTAGGTGAAGCTGGCTTTGCAAAGGAACTTATGTATAAGGTCTCTAATAAGGAAGGCATAGGAGAAGATTTAGCAAAGGGCTTACCTAGAGCCGCGAAGAAGTGGGGAAGACTAGAACAGGATCTCAATTCTGGTTTGCTAGGTCTACAATACTGGGGTTATCCTCAGCATTACGATGCAAGAACCGAAGTTGAATGGGGATACGGCTCCATTTTAGGTGAAAGAGATATCAACGAACATGACTTCAATTGGGTAGTTTATTGGCAGATAAGCCTAGCAAAATTATTTGGAAGAAACCCTCCTTTGAAAGCCGAAAAATTAGCAGAAATAATTAAAGATAAAACTATTCCTTATAAAGCGGTCCCAGACTACAGTGAAGAAGGTATTTATTCAAAAAATATGGCTAAGCTTGTTGCCTGGCACAGACATTATACTAGGTTCTGGAAACAATCTTTGCAGTATTGTGACTGGGCTTATGCAGATTTCGTAAACCCTTATGGGCCTGAAAGCAGAGGATTAACTCCTGAAGGAGAAACTAGGTTCTTCAACGCAGTCACAGGAAAGGATATCTCGTTTAAAGAGGGCATGGAAATCGGTAGGAAGATCTGGAACCTTGATAGAGCTATATGGGCCTTACAAGGTAGACACCGAGACCAAGAAGAATTTGCAGGTTATACTTACGATGTTGCCTCTTGGGGTCCTGAAATAAGTCCACATGCAAATTACGAAGTACCTTACTACATGCCAGTTAAAGAAAACGGAGAATGGAAATACAAAAATGTTGCTAGCAGATCTTTGGACAAAGAGAAATTCAATGAATGGAAAACTAAATTCTATGAATTTGAAGGATGGAACACGGAAACTGGTAGGCCTAAGAGAGAAACTCTAGAAAAATTAGGATTAGGGACAATTGCCGATGAATTAGAGCAGAAAAACAAAATATAGAGATAAAATGTTGGAAAATGACAAAAAAAAGGAAAAAGATTTTAACCTCTCAAAACCCTCAGAGGAACAGGCAGAAAAGTTTCTCTCTGAAGTTGGATATGGAGACAAAATAGCTGGTGTAAGAATGCATGCAATGGCTGGTAATACCAAGGAACCACTAGGAAGTTTAAGAGAAGTTAATAACTTTCTTAAAGCAAAAGCCTCAAGTAAACTAATAAAAGGAGAAACCAGTTCAGTAAATTACATAGATCCTGATGCACTCTCAAATTGGATAAAAGAGGTTTTAGGAGATAGTGAATTAGCAGAAAAAATAGAAAAAAACATAGATAAAGAAGATGACTATAGAAAACAAGCCAAAACCATTAAAAAGTTAATAGAGAAAAGGATCAAACAGAGTAGAGACATATTAAACAAAAACTGATCTACTCTCTTTTTTTTATTTTATATCACAAGAGGAGAATCTAAAATTGAATGTCGGTTTAATCAATGCTCCAACGCCAACATCTACCACTCATTCAAAGTTAAATCCTCCTTTAGGTCTTGCTTATATAGCTTCTTGCTTAATAAAGGAAGGATACAATGTAAGAGCTATTGACATGAATTTAAGCGGATACAACGAACAAAGAATAAAAAGATTCGCCAACAAGAATCTTGATTTTATTGGTATTTCTGCACAAACTGAAAGTTTACTTAACGCATATAAAATAGCAGATAAAATCAAAAAAATTGATAATAGTATAGATGTGGCTTTAGGAGGACCTCATCCGACATTAAGACCTAAAGAAGTACTTTCAAATGAACACATTGACTATGTTGTAGTTGGAGAAGGAGAAAAAACAATTTTAGAGCTATTAAATTACATAAATAACCAAAAAAATGATTTAAATGAAATAAAAGGATTAGCTTACAGTGAAAAAGGAAATTTTTGCTTAAATGAAAGAAGAAATCCTCTTGAACTATGTAACTTGCCTTGGCCTGCCAGAAATTTGTTTCCTCTTGAATTTTACGATCAACCATGGACTGTATTAACCTCTAGAGGGGGATGTCCCTTTGAATGTCCCTTCTGCTCTGTATCTGGGATTTGGGAAGATAAAAAGAGATATAGGAAACCTATCGATATAGTAAAAGAAATAAAATACCTTCTAAATAATGAAAGAATCAGATTTGTTTTTATGGTGGATGACACTCTTACTCTTAGTAGGGAATGGACTATTAAGTTATTAAATGAATTAAATGAGATAGATCAATCATTTAATTGGGGATGTTCAACAAGAATCGATTTAGTAGATAAGGAATTACTAGAAAAAATGAAAGAATCAGGTTGCTCTTCTATCCAATTCGGAATGGAAACAGGTTCTCAAAGCGTATTAAATGAAGTAAAAAATGGAATAAATAAAAAAATAGCTCGTGATAAAATTGATTTTGCATTAAATATTGGAATTGATGTAGCTTGTAGCTTTATGTTTCCTCATCCATACGATACTGAAGAGACAATACGAGAAACAAAAGATTACATGAAGAATTTATCAGAAAAAGGAGCAAAAATACTTTTATCATGTACATCACCCTTTCCTGGTACAGAATACAGAAAAAATGCTGAAGAATTGGGTGTAAATATATTAACAGATGATTGGTCCAAATACGATGCAAAACATCTTGTCATGGAAACAAGAACTCTTTCTAAGAACACGCTGAAAAAATTATTATCTGAGATCTCCGATTATGTGGGATTAGAGACTAAAAAACTTGATTAATAAATGAAATTTATAGATAAA